>CAZKOU010000014.1:3582-10014 GCA_964554505.1 uncultured Candidatus Saccharibacteria bacterium | reverse complement strand
AAAAATTTTTGGCTGATTTTAGACCGCAAAGAGGCGATTCAAAAAGCCATTTCTCTGGCCCAAAAAGACGATATTGTGATAATTACCGGCAAGGGAGCGGAGGAGTTTATGGTGGTGGGCGATAAGAAGGTGCCTTTCTCCGACCGCGAAGTCGCTCGGGAGCTTTTGGCTAAAAAATGAACAAAACCCTTTTTCTAATTGACGGGCACGCGCTTTTGCATCGCGCCTATCACGCTTTGCCGCCCCTGACTTCGCCTCAAAATGAGCCGGTAGGCGCGGTTTACGGTTTTGCTTCGGTCCTGCTTAAAATTTTAAGCGAGTTTAAGCCGGATTATTTAGCCGTGGCTTTTGACTTAAAGGGTCCCACTTTCCGCCATCTTGAATTTAAGGAATATAAAATACACCGGCCCAAAACACCGGCGGATTTAATTGCTCAACAGACGACCGTGGAACAAGTAATTAGGGCCTTTGATTTTCCTATCTACAGCCAATCGTCTTTTGAAGCCGAGGATGTCATTGCTTCTTTGGCCAAGCAGACGCCCCCTGACTTAAAAGTCATCATTATCACCGGTGACCAAGACCTTTTACAATTAACAGACGCTAAAACCGCGATTTTTTTAATGCGCCGCGGCTTGAGCGATTTTGACAATTTTTCCCCCCAGAAACTAAAAGAAACTTATGGTTTGACTCCGAAGCAATGGGTGGACTTTCGCGCTTTAACTGGCGATGCTTCGGACAATATCCCCGGCGTGGCTGGCATTGGGCCTAAAACCGCTCTGGAACTTATCAGCCGTTTTGGCGCTTTAGAAAATATCTATCAAAATATAAAGAAATTGCCGGAAAAAACCCGCCAACGGCTTTTAGAGAATAAAGAAGCGGCTTTTCTCTCGCAAAAAATCGCCACGATTCGCCGCGATGTGCCAATTAGGATGGATTTAGAAAAAGCGCGTGTGAGCCATTATAATAATGTAAGAGTGAGGGCGATTTTTCAGGAACTGGGTTTTTATTCTTTATTGAAGCGTTTAGAAAAACCCAGTTTGTTTTAGGTCTGGGGTTATCCTTCGAAGGGTGGATGGCAACGGGTCCTGCCCCGCCTTTTCCCCCAGCCGACGTCCTCGCTTCGCTGCGGGCGCTCGCTGGGGGTCCCCCAAGACGTGTCACCCGTTGCCATTTTTTTAAGATAGCCCGATTAAGGGATTATCCCTCAGGGGAGGTAAAAATATGATTATTGTGTTGGGGGGCTCGCTGGTCAGCAAAAGTGTGCGCTTTTTAAGGAGCGCCCTGTCGAAGCCAGCTTCGGCAGGGCTTCCTTAAGCGCTTGCTCACCCACTATTTGCTTGACCAGCTTCGCCCCTTAATCACAAAGGGAGGTAAAATTATGCTGATTGTGTTAGGGGGAGAGAATTATTTTGCTGTCAAGGAATATCAACAGAAAATTTTGGAACGTTATCAAAAACTGGCTAATTTTGAGTTGAATTTTATTCCTTTGGACGCCCTTGAGGTCAAGCCCGCAGAAATTATTCAGGCCGTTTTAACCCAGCCGTTTTTAATTTCGCACCGCTTGGTCCTGCTCAAAAATATTTTTCAAACCGAAGTCAAAATTAGGGAACAAATTTTGTCGGCGCTTAAAAATGTTCCTCAAACCACGGTCGTGGTCTTGGTAGAACAGGGTCCTTTACCCAAGTCAATCCCTCCTCTTGCCAATTTAGTTAAAAAAGAATTCAAAAAACCTTCTGAAAGGGAACTTAATCTTTGGGCAGTCAAATTTTTTCGTCAGCAAAAACAAGAAGCCACGCCCCCGGCTATTGCCGCCATAATTTCTTACAGTGAAAGAGAGCCGCGTCAAATTGAAAAAAATGTTTACTTGATTTCCCTTTGGGCCCGAGCGCAAAAAACCGCTCAAATTGACATTTCTTTGGTTGAGCAAATTTTTCAGAAAGAGCCCAAGGAAGAAATCTTTCGGCTTTTTGCTCAAGCGCTTAATCAAAAAGCCGGCCGCGCCTATCAAAACTTTTTGAGACAGGGTTTTGACTTGAACCATCTTTTTAATTTACTAATTTACCAACTTAGAATGGCGGTTTTAGCCGCTCTGCCCCAAGGTTTTTATCATCTTCCGGTCTCGCCTTTTCAAGCCGTTAAAGCCAGAGCCCTGTCCTTGAAAAGACCTCTTGATTTTTGGCGTCGGCTTTACCTTTTGGCCCTTAATTTAGATTTCCAATTAAAAACTGGTAAAATGGAAGAAAGAGGGGCAGCAGAAACATTTCTTTTGGCTTTAAGCAAAGAGGGGAAATGAACATTAGATTCGGGCTTTACAAAAAAACTTTGAGTTTCTGGCTTTTGATTTTGGTTTTCGGCTATTTTAGTTTTCAGTTTTTAACCAGCACGGTTTTGCGCGCCGAACCCCGGGAAGTCAGAGACGACTGGCTGTCGCCCGCGCCTAAGACCTTTCAAGTTGTTATCAAAGAAAATGGTCAGACCTTGATTAACAACCGCCGCGTCAAAAACCTGCTTTTTTGGGGCCGGGAAAAAGATGTTTTTCAATTTCAGGTGGTGTCTGAACCCGGCTATTTTATTTCCGAGTTAAACACTGAAGTCAGTTTGCCAGCCACGCGAAGCGAGCGGATGAAACCCCGCATCTACCTTGAGCACGGCGTGGGCGAAGCCGCCTTTTCTTATCTGAACGACAAAACCCTGCTTTATCAGATTAAAGATGTCTCGCCAACTGGCATTGCCACTTTGGAAATCAGTTTTGACAAAGGCCTGATTACCCCTTCTTCTTATCTGGTTTTCTACGGCTGGCTTTTGAACGCGCCTTTTTCCTTTTGGCTTTTGCTTTCCGCTCTTTTGCCGTCTTTGGTTATTTTGCTTTTGTTCCAACTTTTCTGGCGCCGCCAGCGCTTGCTTAGAACCTTAACTCCCCGAAAAGAATTGCGCGAACCGCCCTCTCTTCTTTCCCCTGCCGCGGCTGGCGTTCTTTTAGACGGTTTGGTGCTTCCCCGCCATTTAGCCGCCACTCTGCTGGATTTAGCCCAGCGCGGTTTTATTTTAATTGCCGTCAGCCGCAATGGTTTTTCTTACTTAAAGCACCGGCCTTTGGATTTAAATCTGGCGGCCAATTTGGGCTTAAGGCCATATGAAGCCATGCTTCTTTCCAAGATTTTCACTGCCCAGCAGCCCGCGGCTTCCAAGAAGGATATTCTTTTCCGCGTGGGGCACCGTTTATTTTCCCGTAAAATTGCCGAGGTCTACTTTGGCATTTATCAGGAATTAATGGATAAGGGGTTTTTTCTGAAAAATCCCCGTCAGCTCTTTTTGCGACTGAAGGTTTTGGCGGTGAGTATTTTCTTTATTTCTCTGCTTTTCTTTGCTTTGATTTTGATTCTGCCGACTCTGCCGCGGCTTTTTTTGCTGCCTTGGGCCGGGATGGCTCTGGCCGCTCTTTTGATTTTGAAATTAGCGCCGGCTTTGCCTTTGCGCACAGAAAAAGGAAAGAAGGAATTGCAAAAATGGCTGGCTTTCCGAAGTTTCCTGACTGACACCCGCCTCCTTTCCTACCAGCCCAACTTGGAAGAAATTTACGAGCGTTTTTTGCCCTATGCCGTGGCTTTTGCCGTGGAAGAGGCCTGGTCGGCGCGTTTCTTAAAACAGCGCTTCCTTCTGCCGGACTGGTATATTTCCAAAGAGAGAGCTTTTTCTCTGGAAGAGTTTGCCCGCCAAATTTTTCCTTTAGTGAACTACACGGCCAAGCTTCTTTCCGAAAGCCGGGAACCGCTGGCGGATTGAACAGAAAAATTACTAAATTACTGAATTTTTCAATTTTCAATAAATGCTTAAATGACTAAAACATCAAAAGATAAAGTATATGACCTTGAAGAAAGGACGGCTAAGTTTGGAGAAGCGATAATTGAGTTCGTCAGAAAAATTCCCAAAGATGTAGTAACTTTGATTTTAATAAATCAGTTTGTAAGAGCGGGAACGAGTATGGGAGCAAATTATTGTGAAGCGGATTGCGCCGAGTCAAGAAAAGATTTTGAACACAAGATAGGTATCTGTAAAAAAGAAGCTAAAGAGACCAAGCATTGGCTAAGGATGATTGTTAGGGCAGTGCCAAAATTAAAAGACGAGGCAAAGTTATTATGGAAAGAAGCAAACGAGCTACAGTTCATATTCATCGCGATTATTAGAAAAACAAAATCGAACAAGTCAGTTATTTTGGACCTTTAAGAATTAAGGAATTTATTAAGTAATTGAGTAATTAAGTAATTGAGTAATTTACAGATTATACAGATTATAGGCGATAAGGCACAATTATTGACGGATTATCGGCCTATCGGTCTTTAATAAATCAAGAATCCCAATTTGTCCAGCGGAAAAATGACAGTGGCGGCTTTGCCGATAATAAATCTTTTATCCAAAGGACCGAAGAAGCGTGAGTCGTAGGAATTGTCGCGGTTGTCGCCCAAGACAAAGAACTCATCTTTGGCCAGCCCAAAACTGGCGTCTGGCTCGGTTTTTTCATTCGTCAGATAATTTTCAGTCAGTTCTTTTTGGTTAATGAAGACCTTGCCTTCTTTAATCTCCACTTTTTCGTTGGGCAGGCCGATGATTCTTTTGACAAATTTTTGCCTTTTTTGGTCCCCGGGAAAAGCAAAGCCAATCACATCAAACCTTTGGGGCTCTTTCCAAAAATAAGAAGCGCGCGAGACCAGAATAAAATTGCCGTGTTCTAGATTGGGCAGCATGCTTTCGCCCGAGATACGAAACACAGTGACCACAAAGTAGTGCGCCAAGACGCCGAAAATAAAGACCAAAAAAGCGGCTTTGGTCAGCACAAATAAAGCGGCTAAAAAATATTTCATTTCTGGGTTAATTTTTGGCTTAGGCGCGACTTTAACCGGGCGGCCTTGTTTTGGGGAATAATTCTTTTTTGAGCTGCCTTGTCAATCGCGGAAAAAACCTCGGGCAGATTTTCGCCCGCGGCCTTCTTTAAGGCGCTCCTTAGGTTTTGCTTAACAACCCGGTTTCTCAAAAATCGTTTCCGGCTTTGCCTTAATGCCTTTTTGGCTGATTTTGTCTGGGGCATACTGAATTTATTTTATCAGACGCAACGCCCGTTGACAATAAGGGGGCTTTTTTGGTAAACTGAACTGTATGGCAGAAGTCAGCCCCAAACAACAAATTGTTGATGCTTTGGCTTTAGCTAAAAGAGTTTTAATTATTATTTCCGAAGCTGGCGACGGGGACTCTGTGGGCAGTGCTTTGGCTTTGGCAGCCGCGCTCAAAAAGTTAGACAAAGAAGCAATGATTTTTTCGCCCGAGCCGCCCCAAAACAAGTTTCAGTTTATCGCCAATCTGGCGCCGGTCAGTTTTAATGGTCAGCTCAAGGCGGATTTTTTAATTGAGGTTTCCTGTCAGAAAGCCCAGCCCGAGACCGTTTCTTATCGCTATCAGCCGGAAACAAAGACCCTTCTTTTAACCATTGCGCCCAAGACCGGTCAGTTTGAACCCGCGGATGTTAAGGTCTTAAACAGCGCGCCCAAGTTTGATTTGGTTTTTGTCTTAGACACCCCCGGCTTAAAGCAATTAGGCGCTCTTCACGACCAAAACAGCCAGCTCTTTTTTGAAACCCCAACCATTAACATTGACCACCATGCTCAAAACGAGCACTTTGCCAAAATTAATCTGGTTGATTTAACCGCCACTTCCACGGCCGAGATTTTGGTTTCCCTGCTTGAGTCGCTGGCGCGCGAAAAGCCCCTTTTGGATTCTGAAATTGCCACGGCCCTGCTTTTAGGCATTATCTTTGACACCAATTCTTTCCAAAACCAAAACACCACGCCCAAGGCGCTGACCGTGGCCGCGCAATTAGTGGCCGCGCAGGCGAGGAAAGAAGTTATTATCCAGAATCTTTACAAATCCAAGTCGCTGGCTGCTTTGAAACTCTGGGGACTAGTCCTTTCCGCGCTTAACTTTGAGCCCCAATTAAAACTGGTTTGGGCTAAAGTGAGGGAGCAGGATTTTCTGGAAACCAAGTCCAGCCCCTCGGATTTAGAGCCCCTGCTTCGCGAACTTTTAGCCGAGACAACAGAGGCGCGGCTTTTTCTGGTTTTGTTTGAGCGGGCCAATCAGATTGAGGCGCGGCTTTTGATTAATGACAAGACCCTTGATTTGACTCCTTTGATGGCGGTTTTTGACGGAAAAGTGGTTTTGGATATCGGGCAGTTTACTTTGCCTCTTAACTCTTTGGCTATGGCGGAACAGGAGGTCTTGACTAAATTAACGGGGATGTTGGCAGAAAGCCAGAGACCGTAGTATAATAAAAGCAATAGAGCAGTAAGCAATAGAGCAGTAAGCAGTAAAGCAGTAAAGCAATAGAGCAGTAGAGCAGTAGAGTAATAACCAATAACCAATAACCAATAACTGATAACTGAT
>CAZKOU010000014.1:0-3482 GCA_964554505.1 uncultured Candidatus Saccharibacteria bacterium | reverse complement strand
ATTATAAAATGGTTCAGAAAATTGTTGTCAAACCAGACACTTTACTCAAAAAATACCGCAAAAACGTCAAGGACACGGGTTCAGCCGAAGTGCAAATTATTTTAGCCACCCAGCGGATTTTAGAATTAGCCGCTCACTTAAAAAAACACAGCCAGGATTTTGACAGCAAACGGGGCCTTTTAATTTTAATCGGCAAACGTCGCCGCCTGCTTAATTATTTAAGGCAAAAAGAGATGGAAAAGTATCAGAAATTAGTGGTTGATTTGGGACTTAGAAAATGAACTTAGAAAAAGAAAAGATTATTGCCGGGGAAGTTGATTTTTCACCCGGGAAACTGACAATTGAAACCGGCGAACTGGCGGCTTTGGCGGCTGGCGCGGTTAAAGTGACTTGGGGCGGCACTGTGGTTTTAGCCGCGGTCACCACCACCGGGGAGCCGCGCGAAGGCGTGGATTTTTTTCCTTTGTTAGTGGATTTTGAAGAAAGATTATACGCGGCGGGCAAAATTTCGGGCTCGCGGTTTATTAAAAGAGAGGGCAAGCCCTCGGAGGAGGCGGTCTTGGCCGCGCGTTTGATTGACCGGCCTATTCGCCCCCTTTTCCCCAAGAGTTTCAAAAACGATATCCAAGTGGTTTTAACCGTGCTTTCTTATGACGAGAATTTTGACCCGGATGTGGCGGCTATGATTGCCGCCTCCGCGGCCTTGAGAGTGGCTAAGACCCCTTTTCAAGGTCCCATTGCCGCGGCCCGCGTGGGGTTTTTGGGCGAGCAGTTTGTCTTAAATCCTTCCTATTCTCAACGCGAAGAATCCGCGCTTAATTTAGTCGTGGCCGGTACTGAAGATAAGGTTTTAATGTTAGAAGGGGAAGCGCGCTTTTTGACTGAAGAACAAATTGCCGGGGCGATTGATTTTGCCCTCAAACATTTTAAGCCCATTTTGGATTTGCAAAACCAGCTTTTTCCGGCTCAAGAATATGCTTATCACGCGGCCATACCCTCCGAGGAAAGGGAGGTCTTGGGCGCGGTCAGAAAGTTGGTTGGCAGTAAAATCGCCGCGGCCGCGCGTTTAGCGGACAAGGAAAAAAGAGAGGACGCCCTAAGTCAATTAACCGAAGAATTAGCCGTAAAATTAGAAGGCAGTTTTAAGCAGGTGGATATTAAAACCGCTTTTGACGAATTAGTAGAGGAAGAAGTGAGGGAGGTGGTTTTGCAGGAAAATCGGAGAATAGACAACCGCGGCCTTTTGGAAATTCGCCCCCTTCTTATGAAAGCGGCTTATCTGCCGCGCACCCACGGCTCCGCGCTTTTTTCCCGCGGCCAAACCCAAGTGCTTTCTATTGTTACTTTGGGAGGTCCGGGAGAAAAACAGGTTGTGGAGACCATGGAAGAAGAAGGCACCAAGCGCTTTATGCACCACTACAACTTCCCGCCTTTTTCTACGGGCGAAGTCAAGCCCTTACGTTCGGTTTCCCGCCGCGAGATTGGTCACGGCGCTTTGGTGGAAAGGTCTCTTCTTCCCATCTTGCCACCAATTGAATCCTTTCCTTATACGATTCGGGTGGTTTCCGAAGTTTTATCGTCCAATGGCTCCACTTCTATGGCTTCGGTTTGCGCTTCTACTTTGGCTTTAATGGACGCGGGCGTGCCCATTAAAGAACCTGTGGCCGGCATTTCCATTGGTTTGATGTCTAAAGACGCCACCTACCAACCCGAGACCTACAAACTTTTAGTGGATATTCAGGGCATTGAGGACTTTGGCGGCGAAATGGATTTTAAGGTGGCAGGCACTAAAACCGGCATTACGGGCGTGCAGTTAGATATTAAATCCCCGGGTTTGCCGCTTTCCTTGGTGGCTGAAGCGCTTAAATTAGCCCACCAATCGCGCCTGTCCATTTTAACTGAAATGGAAAAATTATTGGCCAAACCCCGTGCCGAGATTTCTCCTTTGGCTCCCCGCTTGGTCACTCTTAAAATCAACCCCAATAAAATCGGGGCTTTAATCGGACCCGGCGGCAAAGTGATTAATCGGATTATCAATGACGCCGGCGGCCGCGAGGTGCTTTCCATTGATATTGAAGACGACGGCACTGTTACTTTATCTTCCGACAAGCCGGAGATTTTGAAAAAAGCGGTTTTGGAGGTGCAGGATTTGACTTGGGAGCCGGCTGTGGATGAAATTTATGATGGTATAATTGTTAAGGTTTTGGATTTTGGCGCTTTTGTGGAAATCAAACCGGGTATTGAGGGCTTGATTCATATCTCCAAATTATCAGACCAAAGAGTAGAGAGAACTTCTGATATTGTCAAAGAGGGCCAAAGGGTTAAAGTGAAACTGCTTTCCGTTGACGACCAGGGCCGACTCAATTTTTCCCTGAAAGACGCCCTATAAACAGGGAAAGGGGGTAACTAGTCCACTTACAAGATATACAAGATAGCACATCGTATACCGCACTTCGTAAGTGCGGCAGCTGGTATAATTAAACTATGAAGCCATCTTTTTTAAAGCCAATTTTTTGGGAGATAGATTTTTCTAAATTCAGTCCTCAAAAGTCCCCCCGCTACACAATCGAGAGAATATTGGAATATGGTGATCTCGACGCCGTTCATTATCTGCTAAAAAACTTTTCCCGTCGCCAAATTATTTATACTCTTAAAAAAAGCCGCCAACTCTCGGAAAGATCAGCTAATTTTTGGGCTGATTATTTTAATGTTCCCAAAAATCAAATAAAATGTTTGAACAAGTCCTTCCTGGCCATACGAAAGAGTACTTGGCCTTATTAGCAAAGAAGAAAATTTTGCCATCCAAAACCTACTTAGCCGGTGGTACGGCCATTGCTTTACAATTGGGGCACCGGATATCTTTTGATTTAGATTTTTTTACCCCTCAAAAATTTAACGAAGAAGTGGTTTTGGGAAATCTAAAGAAAATCAAAGGTTTCAAATTAGAAAGAAGTGTCTGGCAAACCATTGTGGGCAAGTTCCCCGGTTGCAAGTTTTCTCTTTTTTATTATCAATATCGTTTAATTGGGAAGATAATTGACTATCGGGGCGTCACTATTGCCTCGCCTGAAGATTTGGTCGCTAGTAAAATTGCCGCTATTTCTTCTCTGGGAGCCAAAAGAGATTTCATTGATCTTTATTATCTTTTGCAAAGCAAAAGAGTCGGCGACCTGTCTGATTGTTTAAAATTTTATGACCAAAGATTTGAGAATTTGGCGTCGCAAAGACTCCACATTCTTAAAAGTTTAGATTATTTTGCTGATGCCAACCAAGAAAAAGATGAGCCCAAGATGTTAGTTAAAGATTATTCCTGGGAGAAGGTTAAAGATTTTTTGAGAGAAGAAACGAGGAAATTGATTTAGAAAACCGGTCTTGGACATTTGGATTTTGGTCAAAAGCGGCCAAGACCCTTGACAAAATTTAAACAGTTTGTTATGCTAAAAATAGATTTAATGGTTTGGGTCTCTTAATATCAATTTAGT
>CAZKOU010000013.1:0-10683 GCA_964554505.1 uncultured Candidatus Saccharibacteria bacterium | reverse complement strand
TTGGAAACAAACTTGTTTATTTTGGTAATTTTTTGACTCCTTTGTTTCAAATTTTACTCCTTAGAACAATAATTTGCAAGGGGAAATTATCTAATTCTACGGAGAGCGGGGTTTTGGCTTCAATCTCGCCCCCCTCCAAAGTGATGCCGGAAGGCGCCTTAATTTTAATCAGCCGACCGGAAAGAACAGTCACATCGGGCTTAATTTTCTTTCCGAACAGCCAATAGAAAAGACCCAAAACAGGATGGGGCAAAGTGTTTTTATTCCAGAAATTGATGCTTAGTTTGTCGCTCCGCTTAATGGTTAAATGCGAAAGCGCGGTTTTTAATTCCAAGCCATCAATGTTTAATTGAAAAAGAGCTGGTTTGGAAAGCGTCAAGCCCACAGTAGTCAGGAAATAATTTTGATTAATCTTGCCTAAATAGATTTTTTTGAGCCGCCGCCGTTTGAGCGCCAGCACGGCCTCGTTCAAATTGGCAATACCCAGAAAACTGGCGATTTCCCCCTTTAATTCATAGGGGATAAATCCTAAAACCGTGCGGTTTATTGGTTCTGTTTGGCGAAAAGCGCTGGCCACTTTATTTAAAAAGGCATCTTCGCCCACAGCCACGATAGTGGAAAATTTTCTCTGGCTAGCGGTTTCCAGAATTTCTGCCAAATCGCGGGCTGGATTGGGAGTGGCGATTTCTGCGGTAATGCCCTCCCGAAAAAGGAGCCGCCTGAGTTGGCGGTTGGCTAAGGTGCGTCTGAATTTTTTTTCGGGCTCGAAAATGTAATAATACACTTTCTACCTACTCCTCCACTTCATAATCAAGCGCGGTTAAATCAAGATTTTTTTCCGAACTTTTCTTTTTGCCGCTGGTTTCCCGTATCTCTTTGTCTTTTTCTTCTTGAGCGTTTTGCATAATGCTTTTGCCGTTGAAACTGGCGCCGGAGCGGATGATTAACTCTTTGGTTTCCAAAGAACCGTGCACCTTGCCGCTGGGCAAAATCTCCAACTTTTCTACGGCCTGAATACTACCCTTGATTTTACCGGCCACTGTCACGGCTTGCGCCTGAATAGGTCCATTGACCACCGCGCTTTCCGAAATCATCACATTTTTATCCGAGATGACTTCGCCGTCCACCTGCCCGTGCACAGTGATGTCCTGCGTGTCGCGCAGAGTGCCGGTTAACTTGACATTAGTGCCGACCACAGTGCCGCTGTCAGTGTTAAGAATTGGTTGTCTAAGCATATTTTCCTCGGAGGTCCGCCAAGGCGGACAAAACGACCCCTTTTTTATATACCAGTATTTATATACCAAACCAATGGGTGGTTTGACAATATCTATTTTTATTGTTAAACTTTGAAAGAAAAATGCAAGATTTTTTGGTCATTCGCGGCGGCCGGGAGCATAATCTCAAAAATGTTGATTTAGATATCCCCCGCCGTAAATTAGTGGTACTCTCCGGACTCTCCGGCTCCGGCAAATCCTCTTTGGCTTTTGACACCATTTATGCCGAAGGCCAGCGCCGCTATGTGGAAAGTTTATCGGCTTACGCGCGGCAATTTTTGGGTTTGATGGAAAAACCGGATGTGGATTTGATTGATGGCCTTTCCCCGGCCATTTCCATTGACCAGCGCTCTGCCGCTGGTGGTCAACGTTCTACCGTGGGCACCATTACTGAGATTTATGATTATTTAAGGGTGCTGTTTGCCCGAGCAGGCGAAGCGCATTGTCCGGTCTGCCACCGTTTAATTGCCCGCCAGACAATTCAGCAAATTACGGACAGCGTTCTTGAATTAGCTCCCCAAACCAAGATTATCATTTTAGCGCCTAAAGTCAAGTCCCAGAAAGGCGAACACAAACACATTTTTGCCGAAGCCAAAAAAGCTGGTTTTTTAAGGATGCGCGTGAATGGCACGATTCTTTCCATTGATGAAATTTTGGATTTGGATAAGCAAAAAAAACATAATATTGAGATTGTGGTAGACCGTTTGGTTATGGCGGTAAAGGAAAGCCGGGAGTTTAGCGAAGAAAGAGGTCGGCTGTTTGAAAGTTTGGAGACCGCGCTTAAATGGGGAGAGGGTTTGGTCATCGTGCATAATGTGGATAAAGAAGAAGACCTGCTTTTTTCCGAACAGTTAGCTTGCCCCTTGGGTCATATTTCTTTGCCGGAAATTTCGCCGCGCTGTTTTTCCTTTAATTCACCTTATGGCGCCTGCCCGCTCTGTACTGGTTTAGGCACCCGTTTAGTGGTGGACCCGGCTTTGGTGCTTCCCAATAAAACCCTGACTTTAGCCGAAGGCGCTATTCGGCCGTGGACCAAAGCGCACCAGACCTGGCAGCAGGCGACTTTGGCAGAAGTGGCGCGCCAAAAAGGTTTTTCCTTAAATGTGCCGGTTTCAAAACTTTCCAAGAAGGCCTTGGACATTGTGCTTTACGGCTGTGAGGAGGTCTTTGAAATTCGCGGCTATTCCACGCCATTTGAGGGGGTGATTCCTAATTTGGAGCGGCGCTACCACGAGACGGATTCGGATTATTTAAGAAAAGAAATCAGCCGGTATATGACAATCCAGCCCTGTCCTTCCTGCAAAGGGAAACGTTTGAAACCGGCCTTTTTGAATGTTTTGGTGGCTGGCAAATCCATGGCCGCGGTGGTTAATTTGTCGGTTTTGGAATTGAAGGATTGGGTTTTGAATTTGAAATTAGAAGAAACCCGGGAAATCATTGCCCGCCGTTTATTGAAAGAAATCGCCTCTCGCGTGGATTTTTTGCTCAAAGTGGGTTTGGATTATTTGACTTTGGACCGCGCCGCGCCTTCGCTCTCTGGCGGTGAGGCCCAGAGAATTCGTTTAGCCACCCAAGTGGGTTCGCGGCTCACGGGAGTGTTGTATATTTTGGACGAACCGACCATTGGTCTGCATCCGCGAGATGACGACCGTTTGATTGAGATTTTGCGTAATCTGCGCGATTTAGATAACTCGGTTTTAGTGGTGGAGCACGATGAACAGATGCTTAAAAGCGCGGATTTTTTGATTGATGTGGGCCCGGGTGCGGGCGAACGCGGAGGGCACATTGTGGCCACCGGCACTCCCGAAGAAGTGATGAAAAATCCGGACAGTTTGACTGGCGCCTATTTAGCCGGCCGCGAAAAAATTGACTTACCCAACGCTCGTCGCGCCAGTAACAGTAAATATTTAGAAATCAAAAAAGCGGCCGAATTCAATCTTAAAAACATTAATGTCAAAATTCCCTTGGGGCTTTTTGTGGTGGTCTCCGGTGTTTCCGGCTCGGGCAAGTCCACTTTGATTTCCGAGATTTTAGCCAAGGCCTTGGCCGCCAAATTTTACCGGAGCCAGGAAGCGCCGGGTAAGCACGAGGCGATTTTAGGCACAGAACACATTGACAAAGTTATTTCCATTGACCAGTCGCCCATTGGCCGCACGCCCCGCTCCAACCCCGCCACTTACACTGGCGTGTTCACGCCGATTCGGGAGATTTTTTCTTTAACATTAGAGGCGCGCTCGCGCGGCTATAAGATGGGGCGATTTTCCTTTAATGTGCGCGGTGGCCGGTGCGAGAATTGCAAAGGCGAAGGGGTGATTAAAATTGAGATGCATTTTTTGCCGGATGTTTATGTCACCTGCGACGAATGCAAAGGCACGCGTTACAACCGCGAGGCCAGGGAAGTAATCTACAAGGGCAAGAACATTGCCGAGATTTTGAATATGACTGTGGGAGAGGCCTTGGAATTTTTCCAAGCCATTCCCGTGGTGGCAGAGAAACTGAAAGTTCTTCAGGAAGTGGGCCTTGGTTACATTAAATTAGGCCAACCCGCCACCACTTTGTCCGGCGGCGAGGCGCAGAGGATTAAACTGGCTTCCGAACTCTCAAGGCGTTCCACGGGCAAAACATTATATATTTTAGACGAACCAACCACAGGCCTGCATTTTGAAGATGTCAAAAAACTTTTGGGCGTCTTAAATAAATTGGTGGACAAAGGCAATACGGTCTTGGTTATTGAGCATAATCTCCATGTGATTAAATGTGCGGACTGGGTCATTGATTTGGGTCCGGAAGGGGGTGATTTGGGCGGTTATTTAGTGGACGCCGGCACACCGGAAAAGTTAGCGACTAATTCCAATTCCTACACCGGGCAGTATTTGCGGAAGGTGCTATGATGTTAAGTCAAGATAGGGTATTGCTCTCTTACTCTCAAAAATTAAGCGTAATTCTGGCTTAAAACAAGGAGGAAAATAGCTTTATTATAAAAAAGAAAAGTGCCCGATTCAAGACCGGGCACTCAATCCCAAGGCCCGAAAGGGCCAAGGGACTAAATACCAAAGAACTTCCGAGGCACGGCGCCAAAAAGCCAATTACTCCTGCCGTTGGGGGTGTCTCTCTCGTTGCAGTGACCGACTCTGAGGCCTATGCCAGGACGCCAGGAGACCCCCAATGAATCAGCATTGCGGCAACAGATAACACCCCCCATAAAGGGGATTTTACCCAACTCTACCCAGGCGCGTAGGAGGAGATAGAGTGTTTCTTCGGCAGAAAGAATGCCATCTCCACCTTGTTCTTTTGCCCATTTAATCTGTTCATCAAGGAGGAGCAGGAAAGGACGATGTTGGGCATCGGTGGGAACCATGATAGTCCCCAAATCGCACTCCAGCACACCGGTTTCGGTAGGCAATTCATCTTTCATCGCATCGGCGAGGTCAGGGTTATTTCCATAAATCTGGAGGCCCGCTTTTTGACAGGCCTCAAGAAGTTGCTGCCGACTTAAGTTGTCGGGAAGGAAACGGTGATGCTTGGTAAAACCCTCCTGCCATTGCCCTTCAAGATAAGGAGGATTTATGACAGGAATACCCAACTCGGTCAACCGGGTCAAAACATTGCCTTCGCGTTCCACCCAGTCTTTACGAGTGACCATTTGGGGACAACCCGCCAGAACCGCAAAAACATTCTTGCGGTAGAAGGGGTCGTTGATGATTTGTTGGAAAAAACGCGTGAGCGCCTCCCAGTTGCTTCCGGGAAGTTTGACCAGACGCAAAAGCGCTTCCCAAACAATCCCCATGCCATGGATACTGCTGTTAAGGTCCGCCATTCGGCTAACCTCCACAAGTTCGGATTGGTCACCCAAGTTCGGTGACATTATATTTATACTGCAAATGTACTTTTTTGTCAATCCATTGTAGTCGCCTCTCTTCAATATTTTCTTCTATATCGGATGTAGAAACAGATTTCAGTATCGGATGTTTGGTTAAGATAGGGTATCGTTGTTCTGTATAAGAAATAAACTCGGACCCGAGGGCGAGAGAAAAGTCAATTGACAATTATTAAAACAAAACATAAAATAGAACTAAGAATGAAATCAATTGATTTAAGTATCAAACTTAGGCCCTACGAAAATAAATGGGTGGTTTTGTCAGAGAATCATCAAAAAGTGCTGGGTTTTGGTAACACCCTTGAGGAGGCGGAAAGAGAAGTCAGAAAAAAGCGACAAGATTATATTTTCATCAAACTACCGCCCTACGATGTTAAATTTGTTCCCAAGAACCAATGAACTTTCCTTATTTTAAAATACCGGCACTTGACCCTAACCGAAAATGGATTAGTCGCCCAGTTATCCCAATTCGGATTTATGGTCCCATAGATAACATCGCAATTGATGCCTTAATTGATTCAGGCGCTGATATTTCTCTTTTTAATTTAGAGATTGGGAAAAGATTAGGCCTTGATTTTAGTGATAGTCAAATTGAAAATTTTTTAGGTATTGGTGGTGATGGTATCGCGGCTTATATCTACGAGATAGAGGTCAAGATTTTAGGCATGCCAAATAGTATTAAAATTAAGGCCGGTTTCGCGGATAGTCCTAATGTAATCGCAATTTTGGGCCAGGAAGATTTCTTTGATGCTTATAGGATAAAATTTGAAAAATACCGCAATATTATTGAAATCAACCCTGTTTCACGCCGTTGAGTATTATTTTAACAGATTTCAGTATTGGATATTTGGTTAAGATAGGGTATTGTTGTTCTGTATAAAAAAATCCCGCCGGTGTCTTGATTTTTTGTCGGAATTTTGTTACAATGTACTTGCCTTAGGTAGTCAAGGCTATCGCTTCATTTTGTTGAGGTTTAGCGGGGTTTACCCCAAAAGACCTTGGCGAAGTGGGGAGGAAAGTCCAGGCACCACAAAGCAGTATTCTTTGACGGCGTCGCAAGGCGTCACATCAAAGCGAGCGCAAGCTTAGGGAAAGTGGCACAGAAAATATACTTCCCGCCTCATCGGCGGGTAAAGATGAAAAGGCGAGGTAAGAGCTCACCGCCTCGATGGCGACATCGGGGGCAGGCCAAACCCAATACGGTGCAAGGCAAGTGGATTCGCTCATCATCAAAGGTCTGCTTTGGCCGATGACCACGAATCTTGCCGCTTCCCGACGATAAATGTCGGGATCCCGACCGCTCCGACGACAAGTCGGAGTTCCGACTCGAACGTCGGAATAGCGTCGGGAAGATAAATGATAGTCATCCGCCGCTTGGCGGAACAGAACCTGGCTTACTGACTGCCTAAGGTTTTTTGGTATAATTAAGGCAGATTGCGGGGTCGTCTAATGGTAGGACAGCGGCCTTTGAAGCCGTCAATGATGGTCCGAATCCATCCCCCGCAGCCACTTGTTGAGTCCCGCCCTTGGCGGGACGAAGACAGGTGAGTCCCGGACTTGACGCTTCTGCAATAACAGGACATAGTCCGTTTTGCAGAAAGGAAAGTAACGGGGCCATGAGGGACCAGATAAAGGGGGCGGTTCTCTATTACTCTATTACTTTATTACTCTATTACTTACTACTTCTCTATTTGACTGTGGTTAACCATTCTTAGTATAATGAATAAAAGGTCGATTAACCCCATAGAAAGTTTTAGGAGGGTTTTTATTTATGAGTACTTTGGTTGGCAGATGGGCGTTTGTGATTGGTTTGATTATTTCCATTTTAGCCGGTTTTGTGGATGTCTCGGGCGTTACCTTGTTCTTATTCATTCTTGGTTTGGTGGTTGGTTTCCTGAATGTCAGCGAACAAGAATCCACGCCTTTTTTGGTGGCGGTGATTACTTTGCTTTTGGTCGGCAGTGTGGGTTTGCAGGGCGGCCAAGCCGAAGCCACAGGCACCTTGGCTAAAATTATCACCACCTTTGTCTCGTTTGTGGCCGCGGCTGGTTTAGTGGTGGCTGTCAAGCAGGCGCTAAGCGTGGTTAAAACGTCCAACAAGTAAAAATAGGCGGAGAGTTTTTTGCCCGCCGCGAAAGGGAGTTTATATGAAATACACATGGCAGAGAGTCGGAGTTTTTGTTGATGTCCAAAATCTTTACTACAGCGCCAAAAATCTCTACAACTCTTATGTTAATTTTGCCCAGATTCTAAAACAGGCCTTGGGCCCCCGCCAGCTTATCCGCGCCAATGCTTATGTGGTGCGCGCCGAAGACCCGGACCAGGAAAAATTTTTTGAGGCCTTGCGTTTTGCCGGTTTTGATGTTCGCTCCAAAGACCTGCAGATTTTTCCCGGCGGCATTAAAAAAGGCGACGGGGATGTGGGCTTGGCCGTGGATATGATTAAAAACGCATCCAAATTGGATGTGATTGTTCTGGTTTCCGGCGACGGCGATTTTAAAGAACTGATTGAATACTTAAAGGGGCAGGGCGTGCGCGTGGAGGTGATGGCGTTCGGCAAGTCCGCTTCGGCTAAAATTAAGGAAGCGACGGACGAGTTTATTGACCTTGATTTGGAAAGCAGTAAATTTTTACTCAAACAAGTCAGAAGGTCTAAAAGTCATCTGGCGCTGAAATCTTGATTGTGGAAAACCACTGGAGAAGAAATTTAACTCTTGAAAAGCCGTACTTATTTTCTCCTTAAAATTCATTGTTTTTTGGTTTTTGGTTTTCTACTCCTTGACAGTTCGGCGTAATATGGTTAGCATTTGGTTAGGAAGTAAAAGGGCGTTTTAGAGGGGTGGTCGAAACGTCCGGGCAATAATCATTATCAAAAAATTTTCAGGAGTTTTTATGGCTTATTCTGTTAAATCGCAAAAGACCGGGGAGAATTACATTCTCCACTCCAAGGAAGTGACCTTGCGCGGCGGCCGCCAGCAAAAAATTTACTACTTTGCCCGCGCGGAAAACAAAGAGTATGCTTTGGACGCGCTTCCTGCTGGATACGAAGTAATGGAAAATTCCCGCACCGGCCTCCCTATGTTAAAGAGAGCCGAAAAGTAAATTTTTTCAAACGAAAAACAAGAATGCCCCTCCTTTTTCTTGAGGGGTTTTCTTGTCTAAAAAAACCTCGCAGCAAGAAACGGCGTTTTTCCTTCCTCAAAAAAGGATTATGGGATTGGTTGACTTTCTCTGGGTTATCCGCTATCATCAATTCTAATGAAAAAGTTTGAGTTGTTGCTGACTTTTTTGAAATTGCCGCTGGACGCGGTTTTGATTTTACTGGCTTTTTTGGCCGCTTATTTTTTCCGGGCCCAACTGGAAATTGTGCCGGTTATTTATCTTTGGCCAGTATCAAAGTATCTTAGCTTTGTCCTTAAGCTTCTGCCTTTTTGGATTTTTGTTTTTATTTTAGAAGGGCTTTACGCCACGCGATTGAAAAGTTTTAGCCGCGAATTGAGTAGTATTTTTATTGCGGTTAGTTCCAGTATGGCGCTCACCGTGGTCTGGATTTTTTTGACCAAGACCGACTTTTTTTCCCGGTTGATTATTATTTTTGCTTTTATTTTTGCCTTTGTTTTTGTGCTTTTGGGCCGGGTTTTCTGGCGTCTGCTTAATTCTTTTTTGTACCGCTTGGGATTCTTGGCGCGCGGCGTGATTTTAGTGGGCGACAATGGTATCACTCTTCAGCTTCAATTTTTAATCAAGAAAAACAAACATTTGGGTTTGAAGGTTTTGGAAGTGGTCAAGCCCGGTGAGGTGGAGCGATTAGAAGAGGTCTTGCAAAGAAACGGGCGCGCGGACGAAATTATTGTTTCCGACCTTTCTCTTTCGCAAAACCAAATTTTGACACTGATTGATTTAGCCGAAGAGCGGCATTTGGTTTTCAAACAGGTGCCCAGTATTTATGAACTGAAACGATTAGGTCTGGAGATGAGTTGGTTTTTGGACTTTCCTTTGATGGAATTGAAGAAAACCCCTCTGGACGGCTGGGGTAAAATTCTAAAACGCCTTTTTGACCTTGTGGCTTCTTTGTTTTCTTTGCTTTTGCTTTCACCGGTTTTTCTTGTTGTCGCCATTTTAATCAAAATGGACTCCCGCGGTCCGATTTTTTACTGGAATGAACGGGTGGGAGCAGAGGGTAAATTTGAAGTGATAAAGTTTCGCAGTATGAAAATTGAGTACGCCACCGGGGAGCGTTACGGCGGCCTTAAAGCGCTTTCTTTGGAAGAGGAACTGATTAAAAAGCAGAATGTCCGGGAGGGCGGGCTTTACAAAATCAAAGACGACCCACGCGTGACTAAGTTGGGGCGGTTTCTGCGCCGTTCTTATTTAGACGAACTGCCCCAGTTGATTAATGTGTTGAAGGGCGATTTGAGTTTGGTAGGGCCGCGGCCGCATCAAGAACGCGAGGTCAGGCATTATCTCAAAGATTACAATCGCGTGATGGCTGTGAAGCCGGGTATCACGGGCTTGGCGCAGATTTCCGGCGCTTCGGACCTTTCGGTAACGGAAGAGGTGCGGCTGGATAATTATTATGTTGAGAATTGGTCTTTTTTTCTTGACTTGTTGATTATTGTAAAGACCTTCGGCGCTTTGCGGCGAAGAAGGATGGCGGAATGAAAGTCGCGTTAGTGCATGATTATTTAATTAAATTAGGCGGGGCAGAGAGGGTTTTAACAGCGCTTTGCGAGCTTTTTCCAGAAGCGCCGATTTTTACTTTGCTCTATGATGAAAAGGGAACCAGCGGCAAATTCTCCCAAAGAGAAGTGAGAACTTCTTTTTTGCAGCAGTTTCCGGCACGGGTAAAGTTCATCAATCTTTACCGCGCTTTAATGCCTGCGGCAGTGGAGGACTTGGATTTATCTGGCTTTGACTTAGTTATTTCGGACTGCCACTCCTTTGTTAAAGGGGTGATTACAAAACAGGACGCTTGGCATATTTCTTATATTCACACGCCAACCCGTTTTCTTTGGCATCAAGTAGGGGAAGGGTATAAACAAGCCGGCTTTTTTCTCAAAAAATTTCTGCCTTATGGCCTTAATTATTTAAGGATGTGGGATTTTTTGGCGGCAAAAAGGCCTGATTTTCTCTTGGCTAATTCCAAAACCGTGGCCAGGAGGATTAAAACCTATTATAATCGAGAAGCCGAGGTAATTTATCCCCCCGTAGAAATTGCCAAGTTTCAGAATAAGTCCGCCAAAGAAGGAGATTATTTTTTGGTCGTCAGCCGGTTGGAGCCGCACAAAAGAGTGGATTTAGCCGTGGAGGCCTTTAATCAAAATGGCAAGAAGCTTCGGATTATTGGTCAGGGTCGGGAATTAAACCGATTAAGAAAGATGGCCAAACCAAACATTGTATTTTTGGGTGAAATAAGTGATAATGAAGTTGTCAAGCAATATCAAGGTTGTCGCGCCCTGATTCACCCGCAGGAAGAGGATTTTGGGATTGCGATGGTAGAGGCCATGGCCGCGGGCAAGCCCGTGCTCGCTT
>CAZKOU010000012.1:3679-13011 GCA_964554505.1 uncultured Candidatus Saccharibacteria bacterium | reverse complement strand
ATATGTTGGGGGCTAACAAGCCCTACGATTTGCTGACTTATGTTTGGTCCGACTTTTTTAATCTACATCTGGAATTCGCCGGCTTTGAAAAGAGCTATGACGAGATTAAAATTAAAGGCAATCCCCAAAAATGCCGCTTCACTGCTCTCTATCTCAAGAAAAATAAACTGTGCGCCTATTTACAGATTAATGGCTCCCAAAATGAACGCGATGAATTAGAAAAAAAGATTAAATCCTAAAAAAGACCGCAGCCGAGATATTGACTTGCTTTGCAAAATATCCCTTATATCTTTACTTGGTTCTCTTTTTGGTCTATAATTCTTCTATATGGCTAAACAAAAAATTTTAATTTATCCCCATCCCATTTTAATTGAGCCGAATCAAAAAGTGACTGATTTTGGACCGAATTTCCAAAAATTAGTGGCTGATTTGATTTTAACCAAAGAAGCGCACGAAGGACTGGGTTTAGCGGCCCCGCAAATCGGGATTAATTTAAGGGTGGCGGTTATTGGTTTTGAACCAAAGAACAAAGAAGACGAAAAATTAAGGGTGCCGGCCGTGGTTTTAGTTAATCCCAAAATAATTTCAGAGTCAGCCGAACAAAAAGAATGGCAGGAGGGCTGTCTTTCCCTGCCGGGTTTGGAATTGCCCATCAAACGCGCGGCAAAAATCAAGGTGCTGGCTTTTAACCGGCGCGGCAAAAAAATCAAGACCTTAGCCACGGATTTTTTCGCCCGCGTGGTTTTGCATGAAATTGACCACTTAAACGGCGTTTTAATTATTGACCGCGCTGTTAAAACCAAAGAAAATCAGCGCAAAATTAAAGAGTATATCAGCAAAAATGAATCAAAAGACCCTAAGTAAATGTGTTTTTTTCGGCACGCCGGAATTTGCCTTGCCTTCTTTGATGGTCCTAAAAGAAAATTTTCAACTTTTAGCCGTGGTCACAGAACCGGATAAACCAATGGGCAGAGAGAAAAAGATTGTTTTTTCGCCAGTAAAAAATTTCGTTCTCAAGCACAAAATTCCCTTAAAACAGCCGGAAACCAAAGAAGAAATCGCTCCAATTCTAAAAAAATTAAAACCCGACTTTGGCGTGGTGGCGTCATACGGCAAAATTCTGCCCAAGGAAGCGCTGGAAGCGCCAGCCAAAGGTTTTATCAATGTTCACGCCTCTTTACTCCCTAAATATCGCGGCGCTTCGCCGATACAATACGCTATCCTAAACGGGGAAAAAGAAACCGGCATTACCCTCATTTTAATGGATGAAGAAGTGGACCACGGTCCTGTTCTGGCCCAAGCCAAAACCCCAATTTTTACTAACGACACGACCGCTTTATTAGTAAATAGGTTGGCGGACTTAGGCGCTTCTCTTTTAATTCAAACTCTGCCTGATTATATAAAAGGAAAAATCAAACCAAAAAAACAAAAACATACTCAAGCGACATTCGTATCTAAGCTAAAAAAAGAAGACGGCGAAATAGAATGGAGCAAAGGCGCCGCTTATTTAGAAAGACAGATTCGGGCTTTTTCCCCTTGGCCCGGCTCTTATATCACTATTTTAGGCAAAAGAGTGATTCTTTTCAGCGCCCGCTTGACAGAAAAAAATTTAGTGATTGACGAAATCCAGATAGAAGGAAAAAATAAAATGAAAGGGAAAGATTTTCAAAACGGCTTTAAGAAATACTTGACATTTTTCCCCTCTTTTGTTAAATTTTAAGTAGACATGCTGAAAATCCGGTTGACCCGAGTCGGTCGCAAAAATCACGCGCTTTTTCGCCTGGTCTTAACCGAAAAAGCCACCGCGCCGCAAGGGAAGTATCAAAAAATTCTGGGTTTCTATAATCCTCACACCAAAGAATTTCGCCTTGACAGGGAAGGTGTGATTTTTTGGTTAGAAAAAGGAGCCAAACCCAGTAATACTGCCTCTAAACTGCTGACCGGGATTGGCTTAAAACACAAAGCCATTGTGGTAAAATTAAGAAAACCAAAAAATAAGATTGAATTAGAAAAGGAAAAGGCGGCAGAGGAGGCCGAACGCCAGAAGCGTGAAGCCGAAAAAGAAGCCCAAAAATCGGCCTGGGAACAAAAATCAGAAGAAATTGCCAAAGAGCATAAGGAAGAAACAAGAGAAGAAGCACCAGTTGAAACCGAAACAAAAGAAACTGCTGTTGGAGTTGAACCCGAAGCCAAAAACGAAACAGAAAAAGTGAAAACTAGCGGTTAAAAGATTGGTCGGACTGCTAGGGAAAGAGTAAAAAAAGACAAGGAAAGAAAATGCCTGAAACAGAAGAAGACAAAGCATTTGTGGAATACGTGGTTAAAGCCATTGTGGACCATCCGGACGAGGTTAAAGTTGAACGCACCATTGACGAACGGGGCGTATTAATTACCTTGGGCGTCAATCCGGAAGATATGGGTAAAGTTATCGGCAAGGAAGGCCGCACCGCCAAATCCCTGCGCACCTTGCTTCGAGTTTTGGGAGCCAAGTTCAATGCCCGGGTCAATATGAAAATTTTAGAACCAGAAGGCAGCGAAAGAAGGATGGCGGAAGAAATTAAAGAAGCGCCGGTTGCTTTAGAACCAGAAAAAACGGCTCCGGAAGAGGCAACCACTAAGACCGGAAAACCAGTGGAAGAAGGCAAAGCCACGGAAGTCATCTAAAAAACATTAAAAGGGGAACCAAAAAAACCGTCGCCACAACGGAGCGCCTCGCGGCGGTTTTTGGGGACTAAAAAAAGATGAAAATTACAATCATCACCCTTTTCCCCGAGGCATTTAAGGGTTTTCTCAAGACCTCAATTATCAAAAGAGCGCAAACCAAAAAAAAGGTCAAAATAGACCTTCTTAATTTGCGCGACTTTGGCATTGGAAAACATAAGCAGGTGGACGACCGTCCGTATGGCGGCGGAGCGGGGATGGTGATGCGCGTTGATGTAGTTGACAGCGCTATAAAGGCGGTGAAAACTAAAATCTTAAAACTAAAATCTAAAAACGATAAGTTAAAACTAAAAACTATTTTATTAACGCCCCAAGGAAAGTTATTCAACCAAAAAATTGCCAAAAAACTTTCAAAATACGAAAATATTATTTTAATCTGCGGACATTATGAAGGATTTGACGAAAGAATCCGAAAATTGGCGGACGAGGAAATTTCCATCGGCGATTATGTTTTAACCGGCGGCGAAGTGCCGGCTATGGTGGTCATTGATGCTATAACCCGTCTCATTCCCGGTGTTTTAGGCAAAGATGAATCCTCTCTGGAAGAATCTTTTTCTTCAAGTTCTAAATCCTATGGCCTCCGTCCTCTTTTAGAGTATCCCCACTATACCCGTCCCGAAGAATACAAGGGTAAAAAAGTGCCTAAAATTCTCCTCTCCGGCCACCACCAAAAAATCAAGGAGTGGCGGGAAAAAGAGAGCATTAAAAAAACGCAAAAAAGGAGACCGGAGTTTTTAAGTTGACAAGGAGTTGTTCTCTGTTACAATAAAAATGTATGGAGACCATTATTTTAACGGCCAGCCCCCGCGAGGTACGGGGTAAAAAAACTAAACGATTAAGGAAACAAGGGTTACTCCCTTTAATTTTGTATGGGCACGGCATTGAGAATAAAATTCTGGAAACCAAGCGCGCGGATTTTGAAAAAATCTGGAATAAAGTAGGCGGCGCCGGGTTAGTGGACTTAAAACTGGACGAAGAACCCCGAAAAGCGCTGATTGTGGCGGTGCAAAAAGACCCGTTAACGGATGAAATTTTGCACGCTGACTTGCATCAGGTCAAAATGACAGAAAAAATCAAAACCGCCATTCCCGTAGAATTAGGGGGCGAGTCACCGGCCGTAACCGAACTGCAGGGCAATTTAATCACCAATAAATCAGAGATTGAAGTGGAATGTTTGCCCAAGGACTTGGTTTCGGAAATTAAGGTAGAAATTTCGGGCTTAAAAACATTTGAGGACCGAATTTTGGTCAAGGAGTTATCTGTTCCGGAAGGAATCTTGGTTTTAGACGACCCGGAAGAGGTGGTGGTTTTTGTGGAACCGCCGCGCAGCGAAGAAGAGTTGGCGAAGTTGGAAGAGACGCCTATAGGCGAAGAAAAAGAAGCGGTGGAGAAAATTGAGGCCGAGGCGGAAGCGGAAGCAGAGACGAAAAAAGAAAAGGAAGAAGGCGAGAAAGCAGAAGAATCTACCCAAGAGAGAGCCACACCCAGCAAAAAAGAAGAAAAAAGTGAAAAGTAAAAGATTAAAAATCGGAATAGCTCTATTTATTCTCGTTCTGTTGCTGCTTTTGGGGACTTTTTATTATCAAAAACTAACTGCCGAAGAGCTAACTGGACCATACCGATTTTACTATCAGCCAGATACAATAACTCTTAATGAAGAAGAGCAAATTCAGGAGCCGCCAGAGCCAGCCGAGGACGAAGACCATAGAAATCTCCACCACGAAATCAGGGAACATACTAAAGAGCAGAGCGAGATGCCGCCGTGGGTTGAAGATTCACCACAGGTCTTAAACATTCATCAATCTTGTCTCAACCAGATGACCGAAATCGCTTCAATGATGCGTGAAAGAATGACTCCTTTATATATTATGGCCACTACCTTCAATAACGATTATGCCGCTCGTCTGGCGGCCAAAACCTTATCTGATGTTTACGCGGGATGTATTTCTCAAGAATTGCAAAAAATCTTAAGAGAAGAACTCCGAATTCCAGTTTGGATTCCTTCTTTTTTTAGTGAAGTTGACGAAAAAGAACATCACCGCCTTGACCAAATTTTTAATGCCCATCATGATGAGGGGGTTTCCGCTGTCAAAGTCGGCCTTTTTGAGAACATCTATTTTCATCCTTTAAGGGATACTACTTTACGGGATATTCTACATCAAAATATTTGGAGAGCGATGCTTTCTTCGTCGGTCTTAACCTGGAAATTAGAAGGAGTACGTCAGGAATATGAGATTAATTTAGGCGGGCGGTCTATCTGCTCTGAACTGCCTGAAATTGAGTCCGGTGAAGAAGGAGATGAAGAAGAACATCATCAGCACGGCGCCTGCGGCAGGAAGAAAATTACCGCTTATTTAAATATTGGAACAATACCCACAGGCGAAAACGGTCTTTTTGGAAACATTGAATTTATTCGTTTGGGAAGCAGCGACGTTGAGGCGCAGGCCGGTTATCGGTGGACGTTTTAATAAAAAAAGCGCCCAGAAACGAAAGCTTTGCGTTCTCTTTGGGCGCCTTGAGGCCTGTACTTGGGGGTCATTTTTGGGGTGGACCAAGAAGATTCTTGATCAGGTAGAAACAGACATCTTTTGCTGCCACCCGACCGATTTCTCCATTTGGTGAGAAGAAAGTGTATTCTCTGTTGCGAATACTAACCCCACTTCTCTGATAGTCAGCCGGCAACCAGTCATTTACCCCTTCGGGAATCCTCACGCCAACCACTTTCACTTTACCCGAAGGAGCCAAGAAACAACCCATTGTTACCGATGACCCACGGCTTTCCGGAGAAAAGGACCCTAAGATCCTGTCAATTTCTTCTAGGTCACCCCCCAAGATTATTACTGTGCCCTTCTCCACCATAACCACCTCCGGGCACTTTTCCAATCTTAATGTAGCATTTTCAAAAATTCTGTCAAACTCTTGAGACCCAAATCGCCTTTTTCGCGACTTCTGACCGCTATTTTTTTACTTTTCTTTTCCCTGTCTCCCACTACCAAACCAAAGGGGATTTTTTCTCTTTCCAAACCCTGAATTTTTTTGGAGGTACTCTCATTTCGGCTGTCTATTTCCAGCCGTACCCCCTCTGCTTCTAATTTTTTACTCACCAGACGAGCGTATTCTAAGTGCCTATCGGCAATAGGGATTATTCGCGCCTGCACGGGTGCTAACCACACGGGCAACGCGCCAGCAGTATGCTCTAATAAAATTCCAATAAACCGCTCCACGCTGCCCAAAATAGCGCGGTGAATAATGACGGGATGTTTCTTTTTCCCAGTTGAATCAATATAGTTAACCTCTAATTTTTCCGGCATGGCAAAGTCCAATTGAATGGTGGAGAGTTGCCAAGCGCGTTTGTGCGCGTCCTCAATATGAAAATCAATCTTGGGGCCGTAAAAAGCGCCGTCCCCGGGATTTTCCTTATATTTTAATTTTTTATTCTTTAAGGCACTACTCAAAGCGCGTTCAGCGTTTTGCCACTCTTCATCCGCGCCAATGGATTTTTTCGGCCGGGTGGAAAGTTCCAGATGATATTTCTTAAAGCCGTATTTTTTGTAGGTCTCTAAAGTCAAATCAATCAGACCTTCCACTTCTTTTTCAATCTGCTCTTCAGTAACAAAAATATGGGCGTCGTCTTGGGTAAACTGACGAGCGCGCAAAAGTCCGTTAACTTCGCCGGCCTGTTCAAAACGATGAATTTGACCAAATTCAGCTAAGCGGAGGGGTAAATCACGGTAAGAACGCATCTTGGAGTTAAAAACCAACATTGCCTCCGGACAATTCATTGGTTTAACTGTCCAATTCAAAATACCTTGTTTAAGCAGTTTATTTTTAGCCGAAAGCTCGCGGCTGGAGCCGGCAAAAAACATTTTATCCTTAAAATTCTGGATATGGCCGCTTTGGCGGAAAAGCGCGGTATTAAATAGGGTCGGGGTCTTGATTTCCAAATAGCCCCAACGATTTAGGGTCTTCCTTAAATCGTCAATAATAAGGTTAAATAAAACCACACCGCGAGACAGCCAGAAAATCATCCCCGGAGAAAGAGGGGAAATCAAAAAAAGTTCCAATTTCTGGCCTAAGACCTTGTGGTCTGGAATTTGTTTCCCTGAAGGGGAAATTTTGGCTTTGGGCATCTTTATTTTATGGTATCAGAAAAATTAGTTTTGGAAAAGAAAAAACCCCGCCAGTGGCGGGGGGTTCAAACCGCGTCGGGCGAGGTTCAAACCTTGGGATAGGGCGTGGTGGTTCCTTGGGTGCCATCTGGATAAGATGCAATCGTGAAGTCAGAGAAGAGGATGGGCTCTACCATAATTAGACAGAGACCGACACGGAAGAAGAGCCGCCTAATCTCTACTTCAGCGTGTTCGCTGGCGCGCATATTGATGATATGTCGCCAAGCCCGGACATTGGCTGTCATCGTGATGATTGTTTCGGTTTCGTTGGGCAGAACGGAACGAGCGCACTGTTGGACTTTTTTGCGCAAATCAGTCCGGGCCTCGCCGCTTAAAATTACCTCGCCGCCTTGCTGCTTCTCAAAAAGATAATCTGCCAATGCATTGTATTCTTGGGCAAAGCAATCTATCCGTTCTTCGAAACGACGGTGAAGTTCGGAGTCATTTTGATACTCGGGACGCTCAACAAAACGCAAGACCTTGCCCGAGACATATCTTTGAGACAACTGCGAATAAGCGCAGCCAGCCCGATGGCGGACTAATTCGTGAGTCAAGCTTCGCGACACGCCATAGAAAAGAAAGGTGAAATTGGCGTGTTCCAGCACTGAACCGTGCCCGGAAGAGAGGATATTGTCTAGATACTCTCCCGCCTTTTCATTCATTGTTCTCTTGGGCCCAAAACTCATATAGCAGCACTGGCCCGCCACTTTAGACAACTGGGAAGCAGGCGGGAGACGCGTTTCGTCCTCAAGATATTGACCAAAGCGTAGTTTGGGGTCGACTTTGTCAAAACTCTTCAAAAACTCCTCTAGCCCAGAAAGGTTGACCTGCGGCACGGAAAGCAGAACAACACCCGGTTCTTTCAGATAAGGTGTCCCGTTATGGGTGGTTAAAACCCCTGAATGAATAACAGGAAAGCCGGTTATTGCGACGCGACCACCCATACTATCGAAGTAAGTACGGGCCACTTCAATATTGGAGCGTCTTTCTGGTTTTAGTAAATGAACATACCCACCAGCATCTCCAGATGGACTATCAAGACGCAACCTACTCACTCCCTTTCATCCAGCAATTTTTGCAGAGATTTTAAGGCCTGTTCTTGGACTGTTTCCAAGGGCAAGGTAGCGTCAATCACCACCCACTTTCCACTATTCTCATTCTTTTGGGCTTGCGTCAAGTAACCTTGTCGCACGCGGTGGTGGAAATCCAGACCCTCTCCTTCAAAACGGTCTAATTGGCCGCGCGCTCTTGCTCTTTCCAAGCTAACTTTAGGGGGTATATCAAATAAGAGCGTCAAGTTTGGCTTAAGGCCGCCCGTGGCTAACTGGCTGGTCTGCTCAATCAATCCTAAATCCATCTCTTTGCCGTAACCTTGATAAGCCACAGTGGAAGGCGTAAAACGGTCCAGCAAGACAATTTTACCCCTCTTTAGTGCCTCTTTTATCCGAGGAACCAGCTCGGCGCGGGCGGCTTGGAAAAGAAAGAGTTCGGTTAGGGGCGAAGCGGATTGTTCTTTTGGGGTCAAGGACATAATTAAAGAACGAATCGCTTCTCCCAAAGCCGTGGCGCCCGGTTCGCGTAAGGATAAAACATTATAACCAGCGGCAATCAAGGATTCTGCCAGCCACTTTTGCACTGTACTCTTGCCTCCGCCTTCCCCACCCTCAAAGACAAAAAATAAACCTTTTTTGTTCATGTGCTTCCTCCTTTTATTTGAAGCATTTTCAAACTACAATAAAAAAAAGAAGATGACAATAGCCACGAATAAAAAGGCCTATCACCAGTATCAAGTCGTGGAAAAATTAGAGGCCGGGATTGGCCTTTTGGGCGCGGAAATTAAAGCCATCCGGGCCGGCAAAGTGGATTTGACCGGCTCTTATGTTAGAGTCCTGAAAGAAGAACTATGGTGGCTGGGTGGACAGATTGAGACCGAAGAGCCAAGCCGCTCCCGCAAACTTTTAGTCCACAGAAAAGAAATTAAAAGGTTAATGGGTAAAACACAGGAAAAGGGGCTGACTTTAGTGCCTCTACGTTTGTATCTTAAAAAAGGCAGGGCCAAGCTGGAAATCGGCTTGGCCAAGGGGAGAAAACTTTGGGACCAACGCGAGGAGATTAAAAAGAGGGATGCGGACAGAGAAATTAGGCAAAGGGATTTTTGATTTCTAAAAGCACGCTCTTGGCAAACTCGTCGGGGGTGGGCACCTTGCTCCAGTCAATCGGCATATTCGCAAACTCGCGTTTCGCCATTTCCGTGGCCACCAAGCCCGGTTCCATCAGGAGTATTTTAATTCCTGCGACCTGAAATTCTGACTGATGGCGCTGGTGCCACTGGTGCAATTTGCGCATACTCGTTACATAAGCGCTTTGTTCGGAAAGATTTAGTTTTTTAACTTCCGGATTCTCTGAATCCCCCACCCAAGAACCAATATTAACAATAGTGCC
>CAZKOU010000012.1:309-3579 GCA_964554505.1 uncultured Candidatus Saccharibacteria bacterium | reverse complement strand
AACTAACGCCTGAACAATGGCTCTGCCAATACCATCCGAAGCACCGGTGATTAAAACCACCTTTTGGTTTTTCATTCTGAAACTTCACCTCCTTTAGGTTACTTTGATATGAATCCGCCCAAAGCGGACGAAAAGGAATATACGCGGGAATCGCGTTTTCTGGCGAAGACAGAATATACGCGATGGTGGAGCCGGGGGGAATTGAACCCCCGTCCCCCGACGCCTTACGGGTCAGGGTCGAAACCAAATCGGCCCCAAAAAGATAGCCCCGTCGGCAGGACGGGGCTCACTTGACGATTGAGGTAGCCACAGCCGTGCCCGGTTGCCGAAAACAGCCATCGCCATTGAGAATGGCATAAAGGTTACCCACTGTGGCTTCCAAAATCTGGGTAGGAATGCCATAAGCGGCTGTCTGACAAGCCGCCATCAGTTTTGGTATCATGCCGCCGCTGACCCTCTTTTCCTCCACCAACCGAGAGGCCTCGTCCGTGGTTACAATAGAAAGGCCGGACTCAAACTGTCCTTTTCTCCCTTGAGTGTACACTGCGTCGATGTTAGTAAAGAAAAGGCAGAGTGAAGCCCCAAGGTCGATGGCCAGTTGAGCAGCGCTAAGGTCGGCATTGATGTTCACTACCCGACCATCCTGTAACGCTCCGAGCGGCGTGATTACTGCCAAACGATGAGTTAAGATTCGGTCAGCCAAATCTTCTCTGTTTCTGACTGCTATCGGGTGTCCTACCATCCCCAGTCGGGGAAGTTTTATGGCCGAAAGCCAGCCCTCTCCGTGAAAAATCGGCACATCTTCACCCATCGCTTGCTGGATAAGACCGGCGTTTTTCAACAAGGCCTTCCGGACAAAAGGAATACCCTTTTTCGGAGTGTAACGCATACCCCTTATCCTGCGACTTTTAAGACCTGCTTTTCGAAAGGCCTCGTCTATCTCCTCTTTGCCGCCAGTTATCACCAAGAAAAAGTATGGACTGCCATATTTAACCAAATCCTTCAACGCTTTGCCAAAAGGCGTGTAACTTGCTTGTCCAGAAATCTTTACGACACAAAGTGGAGTTTCTTGACTTCCCAACACTTCTTTCACCTCCTCTCAAGGTGCATTTTTTCTACCAAACACGGTCAGCGTTTGGTATATGAACGGAGCCAAGCCCCGCGATTACATTTATTCTAACACATTGATTTTATATGTCAACTCAATTCGCCCTTTTCGCTGAAACTTCGGCCGAAAAGTATGTCCCTATGACAGTTCTAAAAAGGGCTTTTTTATAGACAAAATTTTGTATATTGTATATTGTATACGAGAGAGCATAGATTCGGACAAAAAACCCTTTGCGCCTTTCAAGGCAGGGAGGGTCTTGTGTCTGGACGTTTAAGGAAGGGAGGAGATAGCATGCAACCGCCTGTTATTGACGGATATGTCTACGACCGCCTATACGGCAAGATTCCCTACTCGCCGCCAGAAGCAAGGTTATTCCAGACGAAAGAGCTGGCGCGGCTTCGTGAGGTCTCGCTCGCGGCAGTTCCCGGGTGGACAACCCCCGCGGGGGTTTGCGCCAGCAAGTTTGAACACTCTCTTGGAGTGGCTCACCTTGCCCGATTGCTCGCAGAGCGATTTGAATTCCAAGAAATCCGTTTCGAGCTCTTTGCTGCGGCTTTGGCGCACGACATTGGCACGCCGCCGTTTAGCCACTTAAGCGAGCAATACCTACGGTGGATGTTAGATAAGAATCATGAGGACCACGCAACCGATGTGATTTATGGCTCGGAATTTGCCAAGGTTATCAAAAACCAAGGCGGAGACATCGACCTCGTGCTGAAACTTATCCAAGGCAAATACCCGCCCGTGAGCGATGTCATAAACGGGTCTATCGACCTTGATAACCTTGATAATACGCTTCGGTGCGGCATCAGCATGGGATTGCTTAGACCTTGGGAGATTAACCTCTATTCGCCCGAGAAAATCGCCCGTGGCTTTGTGCTTCGCGAAGGGCAGTTATGTTTGGAAGAAAGAATTAAGACAGAGATTGCGGGATGGGCTAAATGTCGACAAAAGGTCTACAATTATGTCTTCTCAACCCAGAACCTCGCGCCCGGCACGATGATTTCCCGGGCGATCGAATGGGCGCGGAGGGAGAGCCAAATCCCGCCACAGTTCTTCCTAAAAACAGACACCCAGGCCTACCGCTACCTCGAGGAAGAGTGTAACCCCATCACCCGACAACTTATGGAGGCGGCCCGATGTTGGCAGTGGTATGTTTGCGTATTCAAGTACCAAACAGCAAATCCCAGCGCTCCTAAGCGAGCGTTCCTTGAACAACGAGAGAACCGACAAACGTTTCCAGATGCGCTGGCCAAAGAAGTTGGTATTCCCCCTTGGGAAATCACGGTTCATCTGGGCCAAAACAGAGGGTTTAAAATAATCAAGGTTCCGCTCATCAGCCCGGATGGGAAAATTAAAACCCCGCCGCTCACAGCGCTTAAGCCGGTTTGGGATATACAGGTCTTTGTTCACCCTCGGCTTCGCGACAATCCACAAATAATCAAGAGCATCGAAGAATATATACACTCACGGCTCGGACCGTGAAAGAAACTTCATTCCTTTTCACCACGAAGTCAGGCCTTTTTGCCTGACTTTTTTCTATAGAATAATCTATACTATGTAAATTGACTTAACAAATATATGATACAATATAAATAGTCCGCCTTGGCTCGCGCCAAGAAAGACAGGTCGAGAAAAATTTTAGGAGGTCTTATGCCCAGTTGGGTCAATGTTATCGCAGCCATTTGGCTGATTATTTCTCCTTGGGTTTTGGGCTTTTCTTCCAACTCCACCGCCCTTTGGAACGCCGTGATTTTGGGTGTCATCGTCGGCATCGTTGCCCTTATCCCATCTTCATCTGCTAAGTAAGAAAGAAGTCAGAGAAAGATTTTTAGAGTACTGACCACAAAGGCGGGGCAGAAAGTTTTGATTATACGCCCCGCTTTTGATTTATCTCTTTTTGATTTATCTCTTTGCCAAATAGATGATTATTTCTCTTGGTATTTTTGTTATTCTCAAATTCTTGAGAACATTAGAATAAACATTTTTAATTTTCGCAATAATCTTTCGCAATAATTTTCCGTTTTGGCAGCGCCAAGGGGAGTCGAACCCCTGTTACCAGCTTGAAAAGCTGATGTCCTAACCGCTAGACGATGGCGCCACTTTTTATAATTTTACCCCAAAATCTTTAATCTTTCAATCCTAAAATTTTCGCAATCAAA
>CAZKOU010000012.1:0-299 GCA_964554505.1 uncultured Candidatus Saccharibacteria bacterium | reverse complement strand
AACATTAGAATAAACATTTTTAATTTTCGCAATAATCTTTGGTAACGCCGTTGGTAGCGCCGGCGGGATTCGAACCCGCGATTTTCAGCTTGAAAAGCTGACGTCCTAGACCAACTAGACGACGGCGCCATTTCTTTCTTATCTTAACAAAAAAACGGGTTTTTTTCAACCCATCCACGCCCATATTAATTATCACGAGGAATCGCGTTTTCTGCTCCGCCGCCGGCGGACAGAATATACGCGATGGTGGGCCTGGCAGGACTCGAACCTGCGACACGCGGATTAAGAGTCCGCTGTTC
>CAZKOU010000011.1:10815-13025 GCA_964554505.1 uncultured Candidatus Saccharibacteria bacterium | reverse complement strand
AAAAATTGTGGTAAAATGAAAGAAATGAAGGAGGACGGACTCGCCTCAATAAATAAAAGATTAATTAAGGCAATTTGTTTAGTGCTGGTTTTTTTTCTTTTAATTGGATTATTGCCTTATTCTTTAGTCAGAACGCCCAGAGCTTATGCTGTCAACAATACAACGCCCATACCCGACAAACCAGATACGGGAGAAATTAATGGAACAATAATAAAAGATAATATTTCAATAGAACTAAGTGATACCGTTGGTGCTATAGACAACAAAAGTGGCAAAGAAATTGTCAGATTTGACTGGCAGTATACCCCCAAATACCTCTCTCTACCCGATGATTCAACTGCGCCAATCCTTGCGGTATTTCAAATCTGGTATAAAATTGACAAACAAGACGCTTATAAAATTCTTGATAAAGTCGTGCCCCGCGATGGTAAAGAATATGGGGACTTCCAAGAAGCTACAGTAAGATACGATGCCGGCCGTTACATTCTTACCCACTATCAACTCAATGGTTTTCCAGAAGCGCAGGCAGCCTATCGTTTTTTTGTAATTGAGGTCACTAATGAACCGGGTAACCCGTATAAACTCAATATTTATTTCAATTACGTCGATGGTGATCACATTCCCGGTCAATCGGGCTCAATTGGCGGTCCTATCAGCCAAAATTGTGAAGCAATATTAAAAGGGGACGCCGAAAACTATAATAATTTAAGAGGAAAACTCAACGCCCTAAATGCTGATACCGCGAAAGAATGGGCGGAAAACGCTGCTTCAGGAGAAGGAAAAGGAAAAAGAATTATTCAGAAGTTAGAAGATCAAGCTGGTCTCTCGGGCGATACATTGGCAATTTGGTCCAACTCTCCGTTACCGCTTGTTGATGCCGACGATAAAAATAAATGGGTAAATTTAGAACATCAAATATGGGACCAATATCATAATATAGGGGCAGGAGCAAGCGACAACGACCTCGCCGTGCTCAACCGTGTCAATAATTTAAAAGAAAAATGGATGGTGGAAGCGGAGCAGGAAATTGAAAAGGCCAAGACCAAAATTCTCGCCGCGCAAGTAGCCGGCGCTTTAGACGCGGCATTGATTGCCGCTGTTATCAGCGCATTTACTTTGGGAGGGGGCATAATCGTCGGAGCCGGCCTTATTCCTTACGCGGCAAGCGGTTTTGGAAGAGCGGAAAAAGAAAGGATTGAAAAAGATTTTGGCAAAGAACTTTTAGACGCCCAAGTCCAAGGATGGAAAATAAGAAATATGTTCCATTATTATTTGATTAATAGGTCGCATATTTGGAATCCGGATAGTTCACAATATATCGAGGCAATAAGCCAAAAGGTGTGTCGCACTTGGGATAATTGGTATAAGGCGGAAAAAAAATTTAAAGAATTAATGGACGAATTAAAGCAAACTACTAACACTGAAGCCGATTGCGGCTCTCCTCTGAATCTAAAAAAATATATCCCCTGCGTCTTAGCCACCACCCTAAATGGTTTAGCCCAAACAATTCTTAAATTCGCCCTGGTTTTAATCGAAAAAGCGATTGGCTTATGAAATATATTTTTATAATTCTTTCTTTTTTTGCGCTTGCCGCTATCCCGAGTATGGCTTTCGCAGACGAGATAAGCAATGGTCGTATTATTACCGTCATAGAAGCTGGACCATTTCGTGGTGTTTTTGACTTTACTCTTTCTATTGTTAATTTTGCGGCTATTGGCATTCTAATTTTTGCCGCTTTAGCCACTATTCTGCGCTGGAATGTGGACACTTACGCTATTAAAAAAACCCTGCCGGCTTTAATTTTGGGCGTGATTTTAGCCAATTTCAGTTTGCTCATTGCCAAAATAGTCATTGAAGCCGGAGATATTTTATATATTTCATTCACGGGGGGTGATAAGTCCATTTTGGTAAACTCTCTGTCATTAGAAAATATCAGAGGATTAAAGAACGAAGCAAGTAGGGATATAAACTGGTGGGTCGAGGCAATAGGAGCAATGCTTAAAATAGTGGCTTTTATAATGGTGTTTATTTTAAGCGTCCTGCTTTTCGTCCGTAACTATGTTATCTATTTTTTAGTGGGATTAGCGCCTCTCGCCTTCTTTTCTATGGGCATTCCTATGCTCCAAAGGGGCTTTCAAATGTGGTGGGGTCAATTCTGGCGCTGGGTTTTGATGGCGCTCATCTCGGTTTTTTGTCTAAGATTTGGAGTT
>CAZKOU010000011.1:3778-10805 GCA_964554505.1 uncultured Candidatus Saccharibacteria bacterium | reverse complement strand
ATAGAAATAACCGAGGGAACAGAGGTTGATGTATTTGACTTCGGCGCTTACTTCCTGATGCTCGCGGCTGTTTATTTAGCCCTGCGCACACCGTTTATGTTGGGGGGAGAAATTATGGGAAAGTGGGCCGGGGCACTGGGTAAGGTCTGGGGGACTACTCGGGGTCTCGGCAAGGGAATTTATAAGTATGCAACCCCAAAAGGAAGCCTTCCCGAAAGACTTCGTGCCGCCTGGGGGACAAGAATGGAGGCGCGTGAAAAAGCAATTAAAGACATCGCCTTAACCGGAAAATATCTTGGTGAAAACGTGCCCCCTTCCTATGGGGTAAAACTGTCTCAACTTATTGCAGGACGCGCTGCTATCTCTAATCAAGCGATGAAGGATATGTCTGAAGCAAATCAGAGTCGTAATTTTTCTGATATATTACAAAACATACAGGAATCTCAGGGAAAATATGAATTAAACAACGGCGAAATAGAGGTTATAAGAAGGGCCATCCCCTCGCGCCTTTTCAACTTTAAATTGTCACCAGAGGATTTAGAAAATCATCCTGACCTTCCTAAAAAATTACAGAAAATTGCTCCTGACGCGCTGGGTCACTTAAAAGCAAATGTGCAACAGATTTCTTTTTGGTCTAACCGCGCGGGCGAGGGGGGATCTTCAGCAAGGACTGCCATCGAACAACTAAAGAATAACCCGGAGGAATATCTAATGGAGGGAAGCGGCGTCTCTCCTCTGCCGAGCAACGCCAACAATCAAGCTTTGCAACAAGTGGCGGGTTTTTCTAATTATGATGAACTCAAATCACAACTTAATCAATCCCAACTGGAACATCTCCGTCAGAATATCACAACAATTGAGCAAGAAAACAACCAACGCCGGGAAGGAGCAGAACGAGAACTAGAAGCTCTAATCCGGCAAGAGCAACCGGAGTTACAACCCCATCTTAACACTATTCTTAATGCCGCTCGTGAGGGTAAAGATGTGCGCCAGATTTCTCAAGATATACAAGAAACAGACCCTGCGCTTTCTATTTATAAGCCGACGTTACGGACAGAATTTAATCGATTAGTACCCCAAATTCACCAGCAGGCCCAAGCCGCCCGCAATTTAGCCGAGGCCAGAGTCGACCAGGAATTTGATGCGGAAATAAGCGTGGGCATCCATCTCGCAGGCGCGGTATTGCAAGGCAAGGTAGAAGGCAAAAATACTGATGATGTAAGACAGATAATTAACGAAAATATAAACCAAATTAATAATATTGGGCAGGAAACCGACTTCAAAACAATGCGCGCTCGTGTAAATTCTTTAGCGCCCAACATTACAGCCGTGGGAGCCAACGACATAGAGAAACGCGCTAACTTAAACAAACAATTACAAGACCTGTCACGGGGCCTGCAGCATATTCAAAAATCTGACCGCGCTATTCAAGGTTTAATTAAAAATGGAGACATTCAGGATATTGAAAGGTTGATAAGGGAAGACGTTCGTAAAGAAGCGCGAGACGCGGCGATTCCTTCTGGGCGCGGCCAACCCCCCATGCCCCCGGCGGGGCAGGCGGGAGGAGGGCCGGGGAGAGGGGAATTCACGGGAAGGGAACCACCACTAACCCCACCTGAATAATAAATGAACTCTTGACCACGCTACAGGGCTTGATTTTTTCTTTAAGATATGATATATTGTGCCCACGAAGGAGGTGAAATGATTGGTACGACTGGAAATCAGAGTTGCGGGACAGAATGTGGTCGTGGAGACCCACGACCAGCCCGACCTTGACGAGATTGCCGCTATGTTTCTGGCGATGAAATATGGCGACACAGAGTTTTTAGACGAGTATGGCTGGAACGGACAGCAATATTGTCTGAAACTCGGAGTGGGTGGCGGCGCGTTTGACGAACACCCCAGTGGCAACCAGCCGCGCCGCGAGGATGAATGTTGCGCCACCTTGATGGCCAGGGTCCTAGGCATCCGACATTGGCGCGCCTTGCGGTCCATCTTGGAATATGTGCTCCGGGCTGACCTTTGGGGCTCTCGTCAAAATCAGGACTTGGCTACTGGCATTAAAAACATCAACCAGATGTGCCCGGACCAACCCGTCATTGCCATCAACTGGGGGCTGACTGCTCTGGAAGCGCTCTATCAGGAAGGTGAAAACCTCACTCCGCCCGACTTCCGAATTCCCCGCATCTTTGAGTTCATTGAATACTTCGAGGGCACGGAAGAAGCAGAAACCTGGTATACTACTTTCTGGAATGCCCAGCGCTGGGCCAAGGAGCAACTATCACTGGCTGACCAGGAGTTTGAAAACAAAGGTCAATGGGAAAAAATCCAAACCCCGAGCGGCCCGGTCTGGGTGGCGAGCATAAAATCAGACAACACCCAGATGAACCGCCTGGTCCGTCGAAAATACGGAGGCCAAAACCGGTTGGTCATTGTCCAAACAAGAAGTAGTGGCAATGTCCAAGTATTCACCAACGGCGGCTTAGATTTAATCCTGGTGGCTGCGTTTCTGCGCCGAGCTGAACAGATAACCCGGGGCTGGGATGAAGCCGCCTTTCCCAAACAACTCTACGCTGAAGGCAGCTTGGCTGGCTGGTACTTTCATCCGGGAAAATCCAGTCATAGCTTGCTTAACGGCTCGCTCAAACACTCGGCGCCTCCCACGCAACTTACTTTAACCGATATCGCCTATCTTGTCAGGGAGGGACTAAAAAGAACGCTTTGAACCAGCGTTCTTTTCTTTTTGAATAAAAACGCGCTTTGGACCTTGACTTTTCCACAGGTCTGTGCTATAAATGGGGCTGTATAACTTGAAACTTGACAACTCGATAAAAACCTTTTTCTAAGTCCCGCAAGCCATTAGCGGCGGAACTTCTTTATACTTTTATTTCATCCGCCGCGTAATGGCGGAAAATCGCGGGGCTCACAGCCCGACCACCTTAGGAGGTGATTATCTGTGAGATTGGTCCTCTGGACCATTTTGGCCGCCTCCTTAGCGGCCTTGGTCCCTGCGCTGGCCGAGGAGCCAACGAAAACCACGGGGCAATCGGGCCCCACGACTGAAACGCGGTACGAAATGGAGTACCGCTACCAACAGGCACCCGAAGGGGATTTTAGGGTAACTGGCCAAGGAACGGCCACCACTGTTACCCCTTCTGTTCAGGATTCTGGCCAGGATTCTGGCGTAGAAGCGACGGCTGGCATCGTCCAGAAAACACAACCCGGACCACGAGGCCCGCAAGGTTACCGCGGCCAGCGGGGTTACCATGGAAAAGGGATTCAAGGTCCGCCAGGCCAAAGTGGTCTACAAGGACCGCCTGGAAAAGATGGACGAGACGGACAGGACGGAAAAGACGGTGACCACGGGCCACGAGGACCGCAAGGCCAGCCCGGCCGGCTTAAGGAATGGATAGCGCCATTCGTGGCGCTATTACTGGTCGTGGCTGCCCTAACGGCAGCGTCGTACTACGCCTCGAGGTAAAGGAGAGAAAAAAGATGGAATGGCTGTTAGGAGGAATTGCTGTTCTGGCGGTGGCTGGCCTGATTGGCGCCCTGTGGCGCCGGCGGCCGCCAGCCGAAACAACCACCACGACAACCCCAGATAATGGGGTTCTTCTCAACCCGCCCCTCGGCGTCGAGTCGGTGGGCCAAGTTCGTTCGCCGCGGGTCCTTAAAGGAGGCACCGAGATATTCTACGACCACTCCGGCAACCCGGTGGCGTATCACGTCAAAAGACTCACTGTGGGCGTCCCTCGGCTAGAAATCACCAATTGGTTTAACTTCAAGGGGACCGGACAGTTGATCCCTGAAGAAGATTACCATCCACGGCCGGGGCATGGTCAGGACCCACCATTGTTCCTGATCGCCAAATTCACGAACTGCGCGACCATGCCAGAACCTGGCCAGGTCGGCATCCAGAGCCTCCCGCCCGGTTTTATCCCAATCGGGGTCACGCAAATAAAGTACGACGACAAGGAAACAAAGTGGCGTGACGCTCCCGAAGCCATGGGAGGGACAGTGCCTGTCTACCTCAACCCCAAGCAATCGGTCTTGGTGCGGCTCCAGGTTGAATACCTCGGGCCAGAGGCCGCGGTCGCCCATACAATACTGGGCGAGGACGGGGGAGAGGAAACCATCTTGACTCCTCCAACCAAGGTCGAGCCAATTTCCCCGGCCGCTCGCCAAGTAGTAGGGGAAGAGACAGCCGAATCTCGAAGACCACGAAGACGTCCTGCGGGCGAAGAACCATGGCCGGCGCCGGCGAGGGAACGCCGGGAACCTCTCGACGGCCGGAGGGGTTTGAACAACGAGAAGAAGAACCGGCTGTTAGGCCGGTCGAAAAACCGGGGGAGCGACGGACGCTTACCAACGAAGAATGGCTAACGAGCCTCTCCCCTACCGAGAAGGTGTTTGAGGGCGCTGTGCGCAAACTCCTAAACCTTAGGGGGCACGGTTTCCCCCAAGGATACCGAACCGATGTAGTCCTGGGAGCAGCAGAAGGGCTGACTCCTGAACAGCAAGTGGCCTTCTGGGAGGCTCAACCTGGTCTACTCCCGAAAAGAACCGAGAGTCGCCGTGGCCAACTCCAGGCCTTCCGCGCCGCCCAACCGCCAGCCGTGACAGAGCCAACTCCGCCAGAGGAAACGGCTTCTGCGACTGAACCGGTTGAACCGGCGGCTGAAACAGAAGCGCCGGCGGCAGAAGGAACGCCGGCTGGCGAGGCCCCCACCGCGGAGAAAACCACAGAGGAGAAGCTCCGGGAAGCCAGCGGAGGCGAGTAGGATGGCAAGAGAAACTGCCATTCAAAAGGCCTTCGATGTCTTTATCGGGCATTTTGGGGAGTTGCTCAAAGAGCATCGCCCTAATCTCCCTCCGTCTCTCTACGAGGCCCTCATCAAGGGTCTTGCAGGAGTCATCGAAAACCTCCAAAACGCGGTGCTTCGCATCCTGAAGACGCCACCTGACCTCGCGGACGAGGAAAAGTGGCTCGCGGCCCTGAACGAAGCCGCTGACCAGCTCGACGCAGTTTTGGAAGAACGGGGATATCATCCCTATTTCCAAGGCCGCGGTTTGGCTGTCAAAAAAGTGGCTTCAGGAGAGACGGTCTCTGATGTGGTCAACTACTACGAGGCAAGGCTTTCCAATCTCCTCATCAAGGGAAGGCGCGAGTCATTCACGCCGCCCCCTGACTTTGGCGAAATACTGGCGGATATCCTCGACAAGTTCAATACAATCGCCCAGCAGCTCGCCATAACAACTCCATCTCCCCCATCTCCCCTGCCCAAGAATGGCGGCGGCATAATCGGCCAGACGGCCAAGGGCGCCGAAAAACTGGAAAAGCGACTACAGGAGACAACCGCCGAGCCGCCCGAAACCAGTGAAGAATCCAAGAAACCAACCCTGGAGGTGACCGAAGAAGGGGGGGAGGAGGAACCCGGGGACGAGCCAGCCGCACCAAACCACCAAAACCAAACCGAAGCACTTTGTGATAAGTGTGGAGGATGGTTTTGGACCAAAAACGGCTCAAAAACGAACTTTCAAAAGTGCTCCGCACATCGGGGCCTGGAGAAGGTCGAGTAGAACACCAAAGGGGGGGGTACCACGAGGGCAGTGAGCAATCACTGCCCTCGTTTTCGTTTTTATGCTAAAATTATAATAGTATGAGGTTTCAGGTTCCCCAAAATATAGACCTTGAAGACCGCTTAATCGGGCCGCTGACGCTCTGGCAGTTTGTCTATCTGCTTATCGGCGGCTCGCTGACTTATCTTGTCTGGAAATATTTTCCGCTCTGGCTCTTTTGGGTGTTAGGCGTTCCTTTGGCCTTACTCACTTTAGCCATTTCTTTTATCAAAATTCAGGACCAGCCCTTTGGCCACTTTCTGCGCTGGCTGGTTTTTTATCTCATCAAACCCAAAACGCGGCTCTGGCAAAAAAAAGACGCGCGAACAGATATTTTTGCCGAAGCATTGCCGTCCAAAACCGCGCCCGTCAAAGAAGCAACCGTGAAAAAAATCCAGAAACAGGACCTTTATCAGTTGGCGAAACAGTTGGATAAAACAACTCAAAAGTAAAACTTAAAATGAAAAATGAAAAGCAACAGCGAAAATCTAAAAAGTTTTTAATTTTTAGTTGCAGATTTTAGTTTTTCGTTTTTAATTCTTAGTTTATCTAAGGGAGGGACTTTGCCCGCCAAAACCAAGCCCCCGGCTTCTACGCAGGAGCACTTAAATATCGCGGCCATCAGAAACGGCGTGATTATCTTAAAAAACGGCGAACTGCGCCAGATTCTTTTGGCTTCCGCGCTTAATTTTGCCCTCAAATCCACGCAGGAACAGGACGGCTTGGTTTTGCAATACCAAAATTTCTTAAACTCCCTCCATTTCCCCATCCAAATTATCATCCAGTCCCGCAAATTAGACCTTAACCCCTACCTTGACCAACTAAAAGAACGCGCCAAAAATGAAACCAGTCCGCTTTTGAAACTGCAAATCACGGATTATGTGGATTTTGTTTCCCGGCTGATTGATGTGGCGCGCGTGATGGACAAGACATTTTTAGTGGTCGTGCCCTTAATGCCGCCCACTCTGCAAAAAGAAGGATTCGCCAAACGGCTTTTAGGCATTCAGGGGCAGGTGCGCATCACTTCAGAAGAGTTTCGCTCCCTTGCCCAGCAATTGGAAGAAAGGACGCGCCTTGTGGTTTCTGGTCTTTCGGGTCTGGGCATTAAAGCCGCGCTCTTAGACACTTATCAGGCGCTGCAACTCTTCTACAATATCTATAATCCGGAAGAGGCGTATGAAGAAAGGTTGGTGTCGCCCGAGACATTAAAAGCCGATGTGATTAAACTTAAAACTCAAAATGAAAAACGAAAAACCACAATGTAAATTGAAAAAGTTTTTAATTTTTAGTTGTAGATTTTAGATTTAAGTTTTTAGTTTTTAATTTGAAGTATGTTGTTCAAAAAAAAGACCCCCAAAACCCACCCCATTGCCAAGCCCAGTCCCGGGGTTTTCAAAAAGGGCACGAC
>CAZKOU010000011.1:0-3678 GCA_964554505.1 uncultured Candidatus Saccharibacteria bacterium | reverse complement strand
CCAAAACCCACCCCATTGCCAAGCCCAGTCCCGGGGTTTTCAAAAAGGGCACGACCACGATTTTGGATATTATCTCGCCCGCGGCTTTGGAGGTAACGCCCGACCACCTAAAATTAGGAGGCCTCTTTGTGCGCACTTTTTTTGTCTTTACCTATCCCCGCTATTTAGAAACCAACTGGCTTTCGCCCATCATTAATTTTGACATTTCGTTTGATGTTTCAATGTTTATCTACCCCTTGGAAACCGCGGCGCAGATGACCCGTCTGCAAAGAAAGGCCGGCCAATTAGAGTCCTCTCTAAGCATTGAACAAGAAAAAGGCATGGTCAGAAACCCGGTTTTGGAAACCGCCATTGCTGATATTGAGTCCCTGCGTGATGTCTTGTCCAAGGGCGAAACCCGGCTTTTCCAAGCCGCCCTGTATTTCACGGTCTATGCCCATTCTCCCGAAGAATTAACCACTTTAACCAAGCAACTGGAATCCACTTTAGGCGGCATGCTCATTTACACCAAACAAGCGCTTCTGCAGATGGAACCGGGCTTTAATTCCACCCTGCCTTTGGGGCTGGATTTACTGGATGTCAGGCGTAATTTGGACACGGGCTCGCTTTCGGCTTCGTTTCCCTTTACTTCCGCGGAGTTAACCAGCAACGAGGGGATTTTATACGGCATCAACCGGCACAATAATTCCCTGATTTTGTTTGACCGGTTTTCTTTGGAGAACGGGAACTCTTTAATTCTGGGTACCGCCGGAAGCGGCAAATCGTTCCTCATCAAATTGGAAGCCCTACGCTCCTTGATGTTTGGCACGGATGTGATTGTGATTGACCCGGAAAATGAATATAAAACGCTGGCCGAAGGCGTGGGCGGCAAGGTTTTTAATCTTTCCATTAATTCCGCGGAAAGGATTAATCCTTTTGACCTGCCCCGGCCCTTGAGGGGAGAAGAAAACGGCGAAGCCATTTTGCGCTCCACTGTTACTTTAGTCCACGGCTTGGTTTCCCTGATGGTCGGCGGCTTAACCCCGGAGGAAGACGCGCTTTTAGACCGCGCTTTATACGACACCTACGCCCTTAAAGATATTACCACCGACCTGACCACTCATAAAAACCCGCCGCCGCTTTTGGCTGACTTAGAAAGCGTTTTGGAAAATCTCTCCGGCGCTGAATCACTGGTGCGCCGCTTGGGCAAGTACACGCGCGGCACTTTTTCCGGGCTCTTTACCAAACCGACTAATTTTAACTTAGAAAATGGCTTTATTGTTTTTTCCGTGCGGGACCTGGAAGAAAGTTTACGGCCTGTGGCTATGTATTTAATTTTGGGCTATGTCTGGAATAAAATCCGCCATCAGTTGAAAAAACGGCTGATGATTATTGACGAGGCCTGGCTTTTGATGCAGTATCCGGATTCCGCCAAATTTGTTTTTTCCTTGGCATAAAGGGCGCGCTAATATTATTTGGGGCTGACTATTGTCACGCAGGATGTGGAGGATTTTCTTTCTTCTCAATACGGCCGGGCCGTGATTAACAACTCGGCTTTGCAAATTTTATTAAAACAGTCGCCAGCCGCGGTGGACAGGGTGGCCGAGGTCTTCCATTTAACCGAAGGAGAGAAATTCCTGCTTTTGGAAGCCGATGTAGGGCAGGGGCTTTTCTTTGCCGGCCAAAACCATGTGGCTGTTCAGGTGGTAGCGTCTTTTATGGAAGAGGAAATGATTACCACTGACCCCAAGGTTTTATTAGCCCAAGCAGAAAGAAAAAGATGAAATTAGTGTTTATTATTTTAGGAGGAGTTTTGACGCTGTTGGCCGCGTCTTCAATTTTTTTGTTCGTCCGCAATAACCGCCTAAAACAAAACGTGGTTCAACCCCTTGCCCTTCCCAAGCCCACGGTCGTCTCGTCAGCTAAAATTTCCAATCTCATTTTATCGCCGGACAAAACCTCTCTTGTTTATTTAGGCAACAGCGGCAAAACCATTTACCGCCGCGCCAAAGATAAAGAGGTCTCCTTAACCGCCGACCGTCTTTCCAGTATCAACAAAATTATTTACAGTCCGTCTTTGGAAACCGCGCTTTTTTTGAAAAAAGACGGGCTCTATTTTTTTGATTTCAAACGCTACGACTTAGTAAGTCAGGAAGAAAAATTAGTTAGCAAAAATGTTTCCGGCGCGGTTTTTTCTTTGGATGGTCAAGGTTTTTATTACGCTTTTGAGGATGACAAAACCGGGCAGATGAGCTTGATTTGGGAAAAACCTAAGGAAAAGAAAAAAGAAATTGTCCTGGACTTAAGGCCCATTTCTCTGGAAAAACCGCTTTTGGCTCTTTCCCCGGACGGCCAAAAAATCGCCTTAATAGGAAAATCAAATACCTTGGAAAAAAACGACCTTTATCTTTTTGAGGTTGAAACCAAAGCGACTGTCAGGATAACCACGGGCGGCAACAATACAGAAGCCCGCTTCACGCCTGAAGGCAAAATCCTCTTTGTCAATAAAGGCGAACTTTTCCTGATTGACGCGGATGGCCAAAATATTGCGGGCTTGGGGCTTAAAACTTCTTTGGATAAAACCGCTTTTGGTCCGGATGGACTTTTGTTTATCGCTTTGCCGCAAAAAGGCGGCGACAAAATCATCAAACTCAATTTATCCTCAAAGGCGGTTTTTGAACTAGGCCTTGAAAAAGAAGCGGGCTTCAGCGCCAAAGGACTGGTAGTTAGTCCCCCAAACGACTACCTTTACTTCTTAAACGCCCAAAACCAACTAACCCACTTAAAGATTGTCATACCTTGAATTCTCTCCCAAACCCGGTAAAGCCGCGGCGGGCTTGGTCATTTTAGGCAGCGGTTTTTTAATTGCCCTGCTTTTAATTGCCCTTGGCCAATCCATTTTGGCTACTTTGCTGCGCGAACGCGGCGCGGGGTGGATTGGAGGAGGGGGTGGAGGGGGTGGAATGAGTAATGAAATACCCGAGCATTATCGAAAGATTTTCGGCAAAGCAGGTCCGACATTTAAGGTTCAGCCGGCTTTTTTGGCGGCAATATTCTACGCAGGCGAACACGGAGAATCTTGGCCCGACCCCAATGGGCCTTGGGCCAGTTCTCAAAAAAGCGCCCAGGGACCATTTCAATTTATCCCTTCCACATGGGCAGGGCATCAACAGGACGGCGGAGGAGACACCTACCGGGCAGACCAACACGGAACACCGGCTGGCAGCAACAATGTGCAAAGTATTTGGGATGCGGCTTTTGGCGCTTCTCACCTTTTAGCCGCTAATGGCGCGGGCGATTTTACAGCCGATTTAGATAAGTTAAGAGATGCCGCTTCTCGTTATAATTCTGGCTGCCAGTGGGAACCAGACCCTAATGCTTCCGACTGGTGTAAAAGGGGAGGACAAGCATTTGAAGAAACGCGAAAGTATATATCTCGCATAATTCCTGCCTTTCAACGATTTTATGTCGCGACCACCTTGGCCGCCTCCAATTTCCCCGTTGACTTAACAGCCAATCCAACATTTAGTAATGACTGGCTGGCGCCCCGCGAAGACCATCTCCATGCCGGTATTGATATCTACGCTCCTCGAGGCACGGCCTTAATCGCAGTAACTGACGGCACAATCGAAGGACTGGAAGAAGGAGATGGTTGGGGCGGCCTTAAATTCTGGCTAAATCCGGGCGGGGAACAAAAAT
>CAZKOU010000010.1:0-13418 GCA_964554505.1 uncultured Candidatus Saccharibacteria bacterium | reverse complement strand
CCACCACCTTGGACTTAGATATCCAGCGCAAAGCCGAAGAAGCCGTGGAAGCGGGCAGTAAAAAATTAGACCAATACAATGCCAATAACGCCGCGTTAGTGGCTTTAGACCCTAAGCGCGGCCAAGTGGTGGCTATGGTCGGTTCCAAGGACTATTTTAACTTGGATATTGACGGCAATGTTAATGTGACTTTGTCCGCCCGCCAACCCGGCTCGGCTTTCAAACCCATTGTCTATGCCACGGCTTTCAAACAAAAATACAATCCGGCTTTTACTTTATTTGACCTGCCCACGGATTTTGGCGGCGGCTACTCGCCCAACAACTATGACGGCAACTTCCGGGGACCGTTAACTATGCGCGCGGCTCTTTCCAACTCTTTAAACATCCCGGCGGTCAAAACCTTGGCTTTGGTGGGGGTCAAAAACGCCATCAAAACCGCCGAGGATTTGGGCATCACCACCTTAACCGACCCCAACCGCTATGGCCTGGCTTTGGTTTTGGGCGGCGGCGAAGTCAAGCCCATTGAACTGACCAATGCTTTTTCGGCTTTTGTTGCCAGCGGCAAGGTCTCGCCAATCAACCCTATCCTTAAAATTGAAGACCGTAAAGGCAAAGTGTTAGAAGAATACCCGGATGACAAAATTAAGGCCTCCCAGGCGCTTGACGCCCAAGCGGCTTACCAGATTTATAATGTTTTGTCGGACTCTGAAGCCAGAAAAATGATTTTCGGCTTTACCAATGCCTTAAATATCGCCGGCCATAAAGCCGCGGTCAAAACCGGCACCACGCAGGAGTACCGCGACGCCTGGACCGTAGGCGGCACGCCGGCTTTGGTCACCGGCGTCTGGGTGGGCAACACGAGAAACGAAAATATGAAAAAAGGCGCGGACGGTTCGGTTCTGGCCGCGCCCATCTGGAACCGTTTTATGACCGAGACAATGAGAACTTGGGGCGCGGAATACCCCGAGCGTCCGGCCGGACTTGCGGAAATTGAAGTGGATAAATTATCCAATAAACTGCCCACCGAACACTCGCCGGAAATTATCAAAGACCTTTTCGCTTCCTGGCAGATTCCCAAAGAAAAAGATAACATCCACATAAAAATCAAAGTTAATAAATTAAACGGCAAATTAGCCACCAATGACACGCCTTCGGAATTGATTGAAGAACGGCTTTACACCAATATCCATTCGGAACTACCAAATAGCCCGGGTTGGGAAAATACGGTTTTGGAATGGGCGCGCGGGACAGGAATTAACAATTTTCCGCCCACCGAAAAAGACGATTCTTATACCTCACAAAACAAACCCAATATCAATATCAGCGCGCCTAAAGAAAACGGTAATGTGCAGGGCGTGATGGAAATTAAAGCCGAGGCCTCGGCGGGTTATGGCATTGATAATGTGGAATTTTACTTAGACAACAATAAAATCGGCGAGAAAAAAGAGCCGCCTTTTTCTTTAAGTTTTGATTTCAGCGGCCAAAGCGTGGGAGCGCACAAATTAAAAGCCAAAGTTATTGATAAAAATGGTGGCAGCGGCTGGCACGAAATTAATGTAAGTGTGCCCGCTGATTCAAACCCGCCCGTGATTTCCAATATCTCCTATTTTGCCGCTGGCTCCACTGCCGCTTTCCACTGGACAACCAATGAGCCCGCGGATTCACAGGTAGAATACGGCTTAACTCCTGCCTTAGGCGCTTTTTCTATTTTAACTCCCACCCCTTTAACCGCCCATGTCGTGGAACTGGGTGGCTTGCAAGTTAAGACCCCTTATTTTTTCCGGGCGCGCTCTAAAGACGCGGCTGGCAATTTGGGACTCTCGGGGATTTATTCGCTGACAACGCAATAGAAATAGAATAAAACCTTGCCAAAAACGGTAAGGGGGAGAGATTCAAGTTCCAGTTTAGGCGCCTATTTGACACTGCAGGCAATTAGCAATAAGTAAAAAGTAACAAGCAATAGAGCAATAAAGTAATAAATAAATTTTTTTAATTTTTAAACACAGCAAGCGATCGCTTGTTTTATTTAAGAATAAGGGCAAAGAATAATGGCATAAGAAATCATCAAGTTAGACTTTTAATCTTTAATCTTGACGAATATCATCTTCCCGGCCACGGTTTGGAAAATTCTTTCCACTTCGCACTCCACTTCTTTGCCCAAGAGTAAAGCGCCCTCTTCTACCACAATCATCGTGCCATCCGGCAAATACCCCACTCCCTGCCCCGGCTCTTTGCCTTCCTGCACAATTTTAATCCGCATGATTTCGCCGGGAATGAGCGCCGGCCTTAAGGACTGGGCTAATTCATTAATATTTAAAATTCTGACTCCGGAAATCGCGGCTAAGCGGTTTAAGTTATAGTCCACGGTTAAAATCGGAATCTTGCGGGTTTCGGCAACTCTAATCAGTTTCAAATCCACTTTGCCCTTGCCGGGCAGTTCGTCAATAATGGAAAGGAAAATTTCCGGGTTCTTTCTTAAATCATTCAAAACCTCAATCCCCCGCCGACCGCGTTCGCGCTTTAAATCGTCCTCACAGTCCGCCACGGTTTGCAGTTCATCCAGAACAAAACGCGGCACTAAAAGGTCGCCAAAAATAAAGCCGGCTTGAGCGATTTCGTGCAAGCGACCGTCAATTAAAACCGAAGTGTCCACTAAAAACGCGGGCCTGATTTTGGGCTCTTCCAAAAGACCCAAAGACCGGGAAAGCAGTTTACGGATAGTGGCTGTGGTATTGACTAAGCGGCTGGTTTGCGCCAAAAAAATATCCACCGCAACCACGGTGACCAAAGCCGAAACAGTCAAAGGAAGATAACGGCCTAAATTGCCGGGTAGGGAAGATAAGGGTTGAGCCAAAAGAGAGCCAATCCAAAGCCCGAAAATCAAGCCCAAAAAACCCATCAAGAGTTGGTTGCCCGAAACATGGAGGAGTTTTCGCGTCATTATTAAGGCCAAAACCGCCACTCCCAAAAGGATAATAAAAACCAAAAAGTCCGAAAAATTAAGATTAAGATAGGGTATCATTAATGGCTTGCTCTAAGGTTTTGGCGCGGTTAAACCGGGTAAATCCCAGCCGCTTGGCTTCTTTAATTCTTTCCTTGGAATGGGAAACCGCGCGGATTTCGCCGGAAAGTCCAATTTCGCCAAAGAGGCAAAATTCCGGAGAGGTAATCTTGCCCAATTTAGCTCCTGCCACGGCCGTGCTGATAGCTAAATCACTGGCTGGTTCTTTTATTTTTAACCCTCCCACAATATTAACATAAACATCAAAAGAAGAAAGCGGCAAGCGGGCTCTTTTTTCCAAGACCGCCAAAAGAAGCATTAGGCGGTTTAAATCAAATCCCAAAGCCGTTCTTTTGGGATAGCCAAAGGATGTGGGGTTAACCAAGGCCTGCACCTCAACTAAAAAAGGGCGCGTGCCTTCCATAGTGGCGGTCACGGCGCTGCCGGGCACATTACTTAGACGTTCGGATAAAAAAAGTTTGGAAGGATTAAGAATGGGGGCAAGACCAGTTGGGCTCATTTCAAAAATACCAATTTCCGAAGTGGGGCCAAAGCGGTTTTTAATGCCGCGCAAAATGCGTGTGCCGTGATAACGTTCTCCCTCTAAATACAAAACCAAGTCCACCATATGCTCTAAAATTTTGGGGCCAGCCGCCACTCCTTCCTTGGTAATGTGTCCCACTAAGACGACCGTTTTGTTAGTTCCTTTGGCAAAATCCAACAGTTTCAGAGCGCATTCTTTAACTTGCACCAAACTTCCGGCGGTGGAGGGAAAATGGGGGTCATACAAGGTCTGGATAGAGTCCACAATAATCAAAGAACTTGGGTCTTGGTCTAAAACGGCTAAGATATTTTCAAGGTCGGTCTCGGCTAAGATTTTGAGTTGGCTGTTTTTACTTAGCAGACGGTCGTAGCGCAGCTTAATTTGATGGGGGGATTCTTCGCCGGCAATATAAAGCACGGGTTGGTTAATAGTTTGAGCCACCTGCAAAAGCAAAGTGGACTTGCCGATACCCGGGTCACCGGCCAGTAAAACCACACTGCCCGGCACCAACCCCCCGCCGAGAACTCTGTCCACTTCAGAAATACCTGTGGGCAAACGTTGAAAATTCCTGACATCCACCTGTTCTATAGCCATAATTTCTGCTGGCTTGGTTTTCTCTTTTTGAAATTTGGCTTTTGAAAATTGAACCTCTTTTAGAGTGTTCCACTCCCCGCAAACCGCGCAACGACCCTCCCATTTCAAAAATTCATTGCCGCAACTGGCGCAAACAAAAACACTCTGCTCCTTCATAATGATTACATTTTAGCACTTCTTTGACTCTTTTTTCAAAATCAGGGACAGTCCCGAGGTCAAATTCATTAAAAATACATTTAACATCCAATGCTCACGAATATGAGTCATCATCCAATCAATAATAAGTTTGGATGTTGGATGTTGGAATTTGATTGAATATTGGGACTTGGAGGTTGGAGGTTGGCGAAGCGAGACAATCCTTGGGTCAAGTTTAGGTTGATAGTTAGGGTCCGTCCCCTAACCTACTTAGCTCTTCTTAAAATCAAGCGCCTTTAATTGCACCTTATTCGCCCCGTTGTAATTGTCTTCAGACAAATTGAAAGCAATGTCTATGGCGCTATTCTCGCACTCCGCCAGCCGCGGGCCCAAACCAAAGCCAATGATATCCAAGCCGTTAATTTTCATTTTCAAATGTTGACCTTCTTTTCCCACAATACGCAAGTAGGAAGGCTGCACATTTTTTAAAACAAACACTGGCCTTGGATTGCCTAAACCGTGGGGTTCAAAAGCGGAAATCTGCTCCAAAAATCCAAAATTTAACTTTTCCGGCTGAATCTCTAAATCCACTTTCAGCCGCGGCTCCAAGTCCTCGGGCTTTAAACGTTTTTCGGCTTCTTTTAACAATGCGTCGTAAAATGTTTCTAAATTATTTTTAACTAACACCACGCCCGCCGCTTTAGTATGCCCCCCAAATTGCAAAAGACAATCTTTAATTTTTTCCAAAATATCAACAAGCGGAAAATTGTCAATGGAGCGCGCCGAACCGCGCAAAATTTCTTTTTCGCGTCGCAAAACAAAAGCCGGCCGGCAAAATTCTTCCATCAATCGCGAAGCCGCCACGCCCACAATGCCCGCGGGCCATCCTTCGCCCGCCACAACAATGACTTTTTTCTCCTGTAATTTTTGAGTTAAAATTTCTTTTCTGGCTTCCCTCACCACACGCTCCAATTCTGCCTGCCTTTGCTGATTGATTTGATTTAATTGCAAAGCCAAATTAGAAGCATCTCCTTCATCTTCGGAAATTAAAAGATGAAAACTGATGTTGGTGTGATTCATTCGGCCCGGCGCGTTGAGCCGCGGCCCAATTTGAAAAGAAACAGTGTGCGCCGCTAAATTTTCCGGGTTTATGGAGGCGGCTTCGTAAAGTTTCTGCAATCCCAAATTTTTGGTTTTGGAAAGCACCAGTAAACCAAACTTGGCCAAAAGCCGGTTCTCGGAAATAAGCGGCACCATATCCGTGATAGTGGAAATAGCCGGCAAATCCATCTGCCACTTCAAAAAATTCTCCTCCAGTTCCAGGGCTGAAGCCAGTTTGAAAGCAATACCCCCGCCGCAAAGTTTCAGGGTATGGACCACGGCCGCGGCTTTTTGGGGATATTTTTCTTCCTGCAGAAGATGATGGTCTAAAATAATTACCTTCATTCCGGCCTTTGAAGCTAAATTCACTTCAAAATTATTGGTGATGCCCAAATCGCAAGCTACAATTAACCGGCAGCCCAGAGATTTCAACTCCAAAATTCCCTTCTGGTTTAACCCATAGCCCTCTTCGCGCCGCGGGATATAGACCTCGGTTTTGGCGCCTAATTTTTCCAAAATTTTTTTTAAAAAAGCCGCGGCTGGCGTGCCGTCTGCGTCGTAATCGGAAAAAATGCCGATTTTAAGGCCTTTTTTGATTGCCTCCCTTACAGCCAAAACGGCCTTATTCATATCCGGCAGTAAAAAAGGGTCAAAAAAATCGCTGTATTTAGGATTTAAAAAACGCTCCCGCTCCTTTAAGTCAATGCCGCGGTTAATTAATAACTGCTCAATTAAATCGTCAGATTGTTTGGGATAAAATTGCCACCTCATCTTATACACAGATACCTAAATCAAGGATTAATGATTAAATGTCTATCTAATGAATTTTTTAATGTCTTAATTTTTAAACATTCAGGCATTAAAACATTGATTAGAAATTAGGAAATTAGTTATTAGAAATTACTTTATATACGCTCTTCCTTCCACCCTTAAATCCACATACTCCTTGACTTTGTCGCGGTGTTCGGCCAAGACATTTTTTAAGCCCTCAAGTTGGGGCTTAAAATCCCGGATGGTTTCAAAAAAAACCTTAAAGCCCTCTTTGCTCTGTAAAGTCAACTGAAAGGTGGTTTCCGCCACTTCAAAATGGTCGGCTTTTAGTCCGGTTTCTTTCTCAAAATCCGTCCAGAGTCGGGAGACAAAATCCACAAACAGGGCAGAGGCGTATCCTTGGCTCAACTCTGCCGGTACATTTTTAGTGTCAAAAACCACGGGATAACCCTCCGTGTTCTCAACTGGACGAAAAACCACGCCTTCTTTATCCATAAAATAATTCTTATCCCCGGTTTTCCAAATAAGAACCGGCTCTCTTTCCAAAATCTCAATTTTTAAGGTGTGCGGCAGTCCCCGAAAAATGAGCACCTGTTTCACTTCGGGCTTTAATTTGGTTAATCTTAGACGCTCGCGGCTGGCCGGAAAACGCCAGATATTTTTGCCTTTGTAGGTCTCCAAAATCTGCCAGACATCCTCATTGGCATTACCCTTCACCTCTAATTTGGTGATTGTAAAAAATCGGGAATAGAAAAGAAACCAGAGTAAAAAAACAAAAAAACCTAAACCCAAAAAAGCGAAAACTAGGCGCCAGTTTATAGAAACGGGTTCTTTTTCGGCCGTGTTGGTTAAATAGATGCGCGGATTTCTCTTGAAATTTTTAATCACGGAAATTCCCTGATAGTTCGCGCTCAATGCGCAAAAGCTGGTTGTATTTGGCAATCCGCTCGCCGCGGTTGGGCGCGCCGGCCTTGATAAAATCCGCCCCAATGGCCACGGCCAAATCCGCGATAAATGTGTCCTCGGTTTCGCCGGAACGGTGCGAGACCATAATACTAAAATTATTTTGCTTAGCCAAACGCACGGCCTCGTAGGTCTCGGTTAAAGTGCCGATTTGATTGGGCTTAATAACAATGGCATTGGCCTGTTTTTTCTCAATGCCGTGCTTTAAACGATTGATGTTGGTGGTGAATAAATCATCGCCAAAAATCCGGATTTGCCCGCCCATAGTTTGGGTAATCTTCTGCCAATTTTCAAAATCGTTTTCGTTAAATGGGTCTTCTAAAAATTCCAAGGGGTAATTCTGAAAAAGTTTCTCGTAGTACTGCAAAGGAGGCAGAGGAGCTGTGACCACGGCCAAATTCGGAATTGACGAAGCCGCCACATCAATGCCCAATGTTACTTCTTCGCGCGGCACGAAACCGGCTTTTTCAATGGCTGAAAGAGTCACATCCAAGGCCGCTTCATTGGTGTCAAGATTAGAGCCAAAACCGCCTTCGTCGCCAACATTAATGTTGAAACCCAAGGTCTTAAGATTTTCTTTGAGCGCCTGAAAAATTTTTATACCTGAACTTAACTTGGCGGCAAAAGAGGTCTTAGCCGGCATTAAAATCATAAATTCCTGAAAGCTCAAATTATTGTCCGCGTGCTGACCCCCGTTGATAATATTGAAACAAGGAGTAGGTAAAGAGAGCAGGGACGCCTTTGGATTAAAAAGCCGCGCCAGATGTTTATAGAGAGGAATTTTAAGGGCCGCGGCTGCGGCGCGGGCATTGGACAGCGAAACAGCCAAAATGCTGTTGCCCCCCAAATTTTCTTTATTTGGCGAAGCGTCTAATTCAAGCATTCTTTGGTCAATCTCGGCCTGTTCTTTGGCTTCCATTCCGTTTAACTGCGGAGCGATAATGGTTTCAATGTTCTGGACCGCTTTTTCGATATTGGTTTGGACAAAGGCCTCGGAAGCGCCGCGACTGGCGCCGGCCGGCACCGAAGAAACGCCTTTCTCGCCCGTGTCTAAAATAAGCTCCACCTCCACGGTGGACTCGCCTCGGGAGTCCAAAATCCGGCTGGCTTTGATTTGAACGATTTTGGCCAAAAACCCTCCTTGCCGCCCGACTTGTCCGCCGACCTGTCCGCCGAAGCACGAAGTGCGAAGGCGGAAGCTCAAAGAGCGAAGGCGGAAGCCCCAAAGGGGCGAAGGGTGGCTACTTCATAATCATACAAATGTTACCTGCCCGCATTGCTGCGCAAAGCGTTGCAGGCGGGCAAATGGGTACAAATGTACAAAAATTAAGGAATTGGAAATTTAGAAATTTAGGAATTTTTGATAAACCTCTCCCCGACCTCATATATCTTTGTTGCGCCCATGGTTACTATTATATCAGTTTTTTGGGCGGTTTTTTGAAGATAGGAAAGAATTTTGGGGTAAGCGCCTAAGTACTTAACTCCTTTTGACGGCTTGGAACTGGCGGCAATTTCCCGGACTAGGTCCTCTTCTTTGACCTCTTTTTTGAAATCCCGGCCGGGCACCGCGAAAATGTCAGCCAAAATAACCTGGTCAGCCGCCTTAAAGGCCGCGCCAAAGTATTTGAAAAGCAATTTGGTGCGCGTGTATTGATGGGGCTGGAAGACCACTATGAGCCGGCGGTTTTGACCCCCCTTCGCTAAAGCTACGGGGGACGAGTCGGGGGACAAGTAAAATTCTTTGAGCGCTTCTAAGGTCTTCTGGATTTCTGTGGGGTGGTGGGCATAGTCGTCCAAAACCAAAATGCCGTTTTTCTCGCCCTTAACCTCCATTCTGCGTTTAATGCCCGTAAAATTATTTAGGGCCTCTTTGATGATTTTGTGGTCCACTTTAAGTTCGTGGCAGAGCCGCGCCGCGGCTGTGGCATTGGTTAAATTAAATCGGCCGGGGATTTTTAATTTTAAGCCGGGCCACGGTTTGTTTTGCGAAAATGTCTTGACTTTGCACTTGGCGGATTTTAAGACGCGTTTTTGGTTTTTATCATCCGCATTGCCGATTAAAATGCCGTTTTTGGGCAACAAGTCCACAAATTTTTTGAAAGTGTTGATGATTTGCGATAAGCCCTTGGGATAAGTATCCAAGTGTTCTTCTTCAATATTCAAAATAATCGCGGCCTTGGGCCGGAAATCCAAAAATTGGCGCTCGTATTCGCAGGCCTCAACCACGAAATAAGGGATAGCGACGGGTCCTGCCCCGCCTTTTCCCCCAGCCGACGTCCTCGCTTCGCTGCGGGCGCTCGCTGGGGGTCCCCCAAGGCGTGTCACCCGTCGCTCAATTAAAGAATGCCCCAATTTTACATTTCCATATTCTTTGGTCTCTGCGCCCAAAAGCACCGTGGGGTCAAGTCCGGCTTTTTCTAAAATGAGTCCCACCATAGCGGTTACCGTGGATTTGCCGTGCATTCCGGCTATTGCAATGCCGTATTGCTCTGACATCAGTTTGCCAATCAGTTTGGAACGGGAAATAACCGGAATACCCAATTTTTGAGCCGCCTCAACTTCAATATAACCCTTTGACTGGGGCGTAATCGCCGCCGAAACAACTACCCAATCTATGTCTTTGGTGATATTTTTCGGGTTGTGCGTCTCCAAATCCGAGCCAGTAACTTTATGCCCCCCGGCCTCCAAAATCTTGACCAACCCCGACATTGAAGAACCCTTAATTCCAATCAAGTGATAGCGCATAGCAGATTACTTCTCCCTCCATTTTTTAATAAACTCGCGAGGCGTACAAATAATAATGTTTTTCTTCTCCATAAACTTTTGAACCATCTCTTCTAAAAAATCCTTGTCCAATGTTACCAAAAAATCACTTTCCAAAATTGCCGAAGCTAAAATAGGTGCATCCTCTTTCTCAATAATTTCTGACGCAGATTCCACTAATTTAGGAGAAGGATTAGGAAGAACCTTGACTTTGCCCACAGCCAGCAAAATAAACAAGGTATTTTTAAAGTCAAACTTTGCGGGAAATTTTCTATTAAGAACGCTTAAGACCTCTTCTAAAACATACTCGTTTATCAAAATTTCAAAATGGTCTTTGAGTTGACTTAAAATATAAAAAGAACCTCCCCGCCGAGAAAACAAGGCAGAAAGAAGAACGCTTGTGTCTAAAAATACTTTATGTCTCGGGGTAATTTTTCCGGTAAAGCCGACGCCGAATACTTTTGACATCTGGTTTCAGACGCTCCCAAATTTTTTCATCAACACTAAAATCCGGCTCTTCAACAAATGAGCGCTTTAAAAATTCTAACTCTACCTCAATATTTTGAATTTTCTCTTGAATGGTGACTGGATTCATAGTTTCTCCCTCACTTTAATTATATTCTACTCTCAACTATTTCACAAGGTATTAATGGCGTAATTGTCGCTTAAATGGTAGCGCATAACAGTTTTATTCTAACAGATTGAGAGAAAAAAGAGTAGGAATAACTCTCTCATACTCTCATACTGCGATAGCAGTATGAGAGTTAAGAATAAACTATTTCGCGATAGAGGGTAATTGGGAAAAATTCAGAATTTTAAAAATTTTTGGGAAAACCAAAAAAACCGAGGCGCCTTGAGGTCTACTTTGGCAAAGCAAGGGCGATTTCGTGGTTAGTAAAACGAGAATCCGCGGTTACTTCTTTATCAATCGCCAAAAAGTCAGGCAATTCCAAACAATCGTTTTCTTCGGTCAGTTCCACTTCTAAAAGCACCAAGCCGCGAGGACTCTGGAAACAATCCAGCTCGAAGTACTGATGTTTCCAGGAAAAACAAAGGCGCTCTTTTTGAACCACCCCAGTTCTTGGGTCCTGTTCTTTTAAAAGACGGACATACTCTGTAGGCGTAATAAATCTCTCGGTTTCGTAACGCTTGCCATCTGCTATATTCTGTTTCTCGGTCAGATAATAGGTCGAAGAACCCTCTTGAGTACGCCGCCGGATTCTCGTCTCTTTTCCTTCCAAATCAACAAGATAGATTTGCTCTATTTCCACCTTGACTGCCTCTGCTAAACAGGGATGGCTATTCAAAGTTGGCATTTGCTTTAATAAAAACTTCCGCTCTGTCTCTAAGGGAACAGGAATACCCAATAAGCGGGAAGCGGCTGCCAGTGTTCGTTTCATCTTGCCGGAAAAATCCGTGGAGTTGTCAATAATGCGAAGATGGGAGTGACCCAGCCACGCCTGACAGGTTAGGGAATCGGCTTGAAGCGCTTGCTTTAAGGTATCTTCCTGCCGCGCCGGATTGTTCTCTGTGGAATAAAACTCTGGCGCGCCATCCGCCGCAGTGACCAAAAAGATAACTCCTTCGTAACTGTCGCGAACATCGTATAAAGTAAGATGCTCCTCCTGAAGCAATGCTTTAAACATTTCTTTTGGAAGATAGGCCTTGATATCCATAGCTCCCCGGTCGCAGAGAATAACTACCTTCTCATTTAGAAAAATTTCCGCTAGTTCCTGAAAGTGTCTGCGCAAACTTAAATGAATTCTAAGCATCTGCTTTTCCACCGCCAGATGTTTCGCCGCATCCTCTTTCGCCAACCGACTAATATCCGACACGCCGTGACTAATCAAAAGGGTGGAGTATTCAGGTATAATCAGGACTCTAAAACCAAAATCGCGCAGTTTCTCGCTAAGATACGCCAAACCAGTGGTTTTGCCGGCGCAGGGTCCGCCGGTCAAGACAATCTCAAAACCCGCCTTATTCAATCTTTCTTACCTCAAGGAATACTTCGCGTTATCGCAAAGTAGTTTATTTTTCTACTTTCAACGCCCGCATTTCAATGCCGGCATTTTTGGCCAATTCCAAAACCTTTGCCGAGGCCTCGTAGCGGCTCATATAAAATTCATCGTAAACCACTTTTTTGACGCCCGCGTTGATGAGCAGTTTGAAGCAGTCGTAGCAAGGCGAGGCCGTGGTGTAAAGCGTGGCTTTCTCAATGGAAACGCCGCTGCGCGCGGCTTGGGCAATGGCATTGGCTTCGCCGTGCACGGTGCGCACGCAGTGGCCTTCCACAATTTCATGCCCTATTTCGTCGCAATGGGGCATTCCCCGCGGCGCGCCATTGTAGCCCGTGGAAAGAATGACGCGGTCCTGGCTGACTAACACCGCGCCCACATGCCGCCGGTCACAGGTGGCGCGACTCGCCACTTGCTTGGCAATAGCCATAAAATACTCATCCCAATCCGGTCTTTTTGACTTTTCTTCCGACATTTTCATTTACCTATCAAAAGTATAGCAAAATAATTTAGCAATGGATTTAACTTCAACCCAAAATTTTCCATATTTCTTCTGCCGCTTCCTCGGCGGCTTTTGGCTTGGCTTGCGCCTTGGCTGCCTTTGACATTCGGGCTAAAGTTAACGGGCTTTGTAATAGTCCCTCTATCTCCTTAAATAGTTTTTGGCTGGAAATATTTTCCCCGGGCAAAACTTCAGCCGCGTTGTTTTGGGCAAACAATTGCGCGTTTTTGGCTTGATGATTGGCAGCGGCAGAAGGCAATGGAATTAAAATTGAGGGCTTAGCCATTTGAGCAATCTCGGCTAAAGCGCCGGCGCCGGCGCGCGAAATAACCAAATCCGCCATTTGGTAGGCGTCCACTATCTCCTTGTCCAAAAATCCAAATAAAGACCAATGCTTGGCCAAAAGCGCTGGCAGACGGCGTCGCTCTTCCAAAAGCCATTCCAAGTCCTTTTTGCCGGCAAGGTGAATAAGCTGATATTTAGGCAGTAATTTAAGAGCTAGTTCAGCCATTAAACGGTTTATCTGTGAAGCCCCCAAAGAGCCGCCCATCACCAGCAAAACCGGCTTGTTTTCCGCGGGCAGTTCAAAAAATGAACGGGCGGGGTTTTTTTTGACTAAAAAAATACTGCGCAAAGGGTTGCCGGTTTCAATAATTTTCGCCGCGTACTTTTGGGGGAAATTTTCCTTGGGCCAGGAAACAAAAATTTTCTTGGCCCATCGGGCGGACAGGCGATTGACCAAACCGAGCACGCTGTCGGATTCGTGAATGACCAAGGGAATTTTCTTTATTCCTGCCGCCAAAACCAAAGGCAAAGAAACAAAACCCCCTTTGGCAAAAACAAGAGCGGGTTTTAATTTTCCCAAAAAATAAAGTGACTGTAAAAATCCAATCTTCTCCCAAAACAAATCCCCAAAATTCCTTAGAGAAAAATAGCGCCGCCACTTGCCGGTTTTTATGCCGTAAAAAGAAATACCCGCGCTTTTGGCCAAGGCCTCCTCCACTCCTCCTTTCTCGCCCACATAAAATA
>CAZKOU010000009.1:0-14032 GCA_964554505.1 uncultured Candidatus Saccharibacteria bacterium | reverse complement strand
TAGGATTTTATATATGAAAGACGGCCAGATTGTGCGGGAAAAGAAAAAACGCGGCTCGCGTCGGATTTCAGCCAAAGACACTGAACCCAGCGAAGAAATCAAAATCTAACCCCCTTTTCCCCATTCGTACATTCGTATTAATTCGTAATTAGTAGTCCACATGATGAAAATAAAAGACACCCTGGAAATCGCTTTTTCCACCTTTCTAACCAACAAGATGCGCACCTTGCTCACTATCATTAGCGTTTCCGTGGGCATTGGCGCCATTGTTTTTTTGGTTTCTTTGGGCTACGGTTTGCAGGAATTAACCATCAAGAGAATTACGGCGCTTAAAGCCCTGACCACTTTTGATTTAACCACCGGCGATTCTTCTTTGGTCAAATTGGACTTTGCTTTATTAGACCGCTTAAAACAAATTCCCGGGGCCGAAGAAATCAGCCCTAATCTGACGGTCTCGGGCCAGATTAGTTTTGCTAACACCACGACCGACATCACAGTAAACTTGGTGCCGGCCTCTTATTTTGCTTTAGAGGGTTTGCGTTTGGAAGAAGGTAATTTTTTTGACCAAGCCAAAACCGAGGCCTTGGTTTCTAAAGCCACGCTTGACGCGTTAGGAACCGATTCCTCTTTAATCGGTCAGGAAGCCGAGTTCACTCTTTATCTTCCCGAGCCCGATTCTTCTGACTTCAAAAAAGAAACCCAAAAATATCACATTTCCGGCATTAGCAAAGAGGATTTAAGTTTGGCTTATCTGCCCTTAAATAGCGTGGCAGTGGAAGCTCCCCAGTATAGCTTGATTAAACTAAAAGTCAGCGACGCGGAACTGATGGAGCCGGCGCGTCAGGAGTTGGAGAATTTGGGGCTTAAAGTCGTTTCTTTGGGCGATACCGTGGCGCAAATGAATCGCATTTTCCGCATCGTCCAAATTGTGCTTTTGGTTTTGGGCGGCATCGCTCTTTTGGTGGCCGCGATTGGGATGTTTAACACAATGACTATCTCGCTTTTGGAGCGCACGCGCGATATTGGCATTATGAAATCCTTGGGCGCCAAAAACAAAGATATTTACCGCATTTTTCTGGCCGAGGCCCTGATTATGGGCGCTGGCGGCGGCATCTTGGGCTTGGTCTTGGGCTGGCTGGTCGGTTTTATTATTAACGCGGGCGTGAATATCCTGGCGCGCTCCGTGGGCGCGTCGTCTCTTCGGGTTTTTATTGTGCCGTGGTGGTTTGCTTTAGGGATTATTGGTTTTTCTTTTATTGTCGGTATTTTGACCGGTTTTTACCCCGCCCGCCGCGCCGCCAAATTAAACCCCCTGCACGCCTTGCGTTTTGAGTAAGTAAAGATTGCTCTGCGAATTTTTTTCCCTTTCCTCTCCTTTCCTTTTTTGAAACGCCGGTTGGTTTTAAGACCATTTTATGCTATTTTGGACTGGGGCAGGATTGTAAATTATAAGTTGCGCCAGCGGCCGGTCTTTCGGCTGATTGGTCTTGACAAAACGGGTTTATTTTAGTATACTGACCTCAATCAAGGAGGTGGTGTAGAAGTGAGAAGGACCTGGTTTTTGGGATTTCTGGTTGTGATGGCGACAATGGGTATTTATGGGCATAAAATCCGCCAGCTCACTTTCAGCCGCGGAGTCGCGCCACCAACAGTCGAGGCGGCCAGACCGCCTGAATATACCCTAAAGGACCTGGTGGTTAGGTCTGCCCGCCCCGAGCCGGCCAGAATTTTCTGGAAAATAGCCGAGGAAGAAGGTTTCAAGGGCCCAGCCAGATGGTTGGCCACGGTCTGGATTGCCTGGTGCAATCCCGGCCGCGACTTCCGCGCCTTAACCGGCACGATTTTAGTGCCGGACTTCCAAAGAGTGCGGAAAGAGATTGAAATGATTGAAGCCCAAGATGGCTTTGTCTATTCCAGCCGCGGCTGCGCGCTGGAGACCAGATTTCAGACGGGCGACACCCTTGAGGGTCTCGCCTATGCCGCCGGCTACCGCAATGAGCCCCTGTGGCCCTATAATCTCCAGATGGGGGTAGAAGAGATTAAAATGGCTAATCCCAGGGCAAGATTTCGAACCGGGGAGTTAATTAAGATTCCTTTGGCATGGGATGATTACGCCGGCGGCCCATAACCCCAGATGTGGGGGAAAACAGGGAAGCCAAGGAGGGCAAGATAAACAGACACGTCTGTTTCCGGTTCGTCGCCGCGGCGAGCGGCAACCGGCCTGCTTTTTCCCCCCCTTCTTGCCGGGCAAGTTACCGAGAGAGAATGTATTATCATCCATTTCTCTTTTCTCTCTCCGGCTTGCCCGGCTTTTCTTTTATCTGGATTTTCGGTAAGATAATTTTAGCCAAAGCCGTGTCCCCTCGGCATTCGCGGGGCGACCCGAGATTTTAGGTTGAATCTCGTTCTCTTTCAAAATTGTATTAAGTTTATATTCTAAAGAGTAAAGCGGTGGGGTGCAGGAGTGGTTTAACTGGCGGTCCTGGAAAGACCGTGTCGCCGCAAGGCGACCGTGGGTTCGAATCCCACCCCCACCGCCAGTTAGGAAATGAAGTCATTGGCTCGCCAGCCGTTTTTCGGGGAAATTTCAAACCACTAAGATTCCAAGCCCACATCCGATGTGGAAATCCCGATGTGGACAATTGGTCTGCCCCCTTTGAAATTATCTGGTATAATCAAGATATGGGGCGAAACGGATTTTCTAAAATATGGCTCCTTTTGGGCGGTGCCGGATTGTTGGTTGTTATTGGCGTCTCTTTTTTATATTATTCAAAGTATTCAAAGGTTGGCCCGTCGACTTCTCCCCTGACTTCAACGCCCCACTCATCAGCGCCCGGCGAAATCCAAATTCTAAACTCCAAATACAAAATTGCTTCTGGCCAAACCAGCGGTTGGTTTAAGACCGGCCAAGATGCCGACATTGTTCTTTCCGCCATTGACTTCAATGACACCGGCGGGCCGCTTTTGTTTAATCATCCCGGCAATGTTGCTTCCGACAGCACGCACTTACTTCTGGCCGACCGGAACAATAACCGCATTCTCATTTGGAACAAACTTCCCACTGGCAACACGCCGCCGGATATTGTTCTCGGCCAACAAAATTTCACCACCAATGACCCCGGCATTGGCCTGGACGGCTTAAACTGGCCGGTCGCCGTCAGTACAGCGCAAGGGAAAGTCGTTGTCGCTGATACCGAAAATGACCGCCTGCTTATTTGGAACTCTTTTCCAACGCAGAATGGCCAGTCAGCCGATTTAGAAATAAAAGACATCGAGGATGGTCAATCCGGGCCGGCCGATTTGGGGATTTCTAAACGGAAAATCGGTTGGCCGTGGGCGGTCTGGACAGACGGGACAAGGATTATTGTTACCAGCACGGCCACAGCGTCTGTTTTGATTTGGAATAATTTTCCCGTTAAAAACGACCAGCCAGCTGATATTGTTCTTTATGCCAACAACAATTTTGGCACGCCTCGTTCTATTGCCAGTGACGGCAAACATTTAATGATTGGCGACCACAACGCTAAAGCCAACAACAACCGCGGCGGCAACTACTTTTGGAAAACCTGGCCGACCAAGGACGACCAACCGTATGACTTTTTTGTGGCTGAACCCGGCAAGATGGGTGAGGAACAATTGCCAAACAAAAATGACCAAGCCGGCGGTCCGGGTGGCGAGGTTATCTGGGGCGGGATGAGCGTCAATGGCAAACTGTTTGGCGTCACGAATTTGCTTTCCATCTGGAATTCTTTTCCTGAAAACAAAAACGATGCGCCTGACCTTTTAATCGGCGGCCTGCCCGGTATTCAGGGTTATGATTTCGGCGGCTCTCAAAGCGGCGATGGTACTGGCGTGGCAGTGGTTGGCGACAAACTTTATATTTCCCTTTCCAACGGCAATAAAATTATCGGCTTCAATTCTCTTCCGACCAAAACCGACCAAAAGCCCGACTTTGCTGTTGGTGCTTTGGATATTAACACCAACACTCTGGCCACCAATTATTTCATCAGCAACGGCGTGCCGGCCAGCAATGGCAAAAGTTTGTTCGTTTCCTCTGACTTTGACCGCAAACTTTACGTCTGGAAAAACCTGCCCGACGAGAGTGGCGCCGACCCTGACCTCATTTACCCCTATGGCGGTTGGGATAACGCCGTATATGGTAATACGTTTGCCCAAGTCAATCAAACAGAACTTTACATCTGGAAAACTTTGCCGACCGAGGGTCAGGAGCCAGACGTTAAGGCGCAAAACAAACTTGGCTCTATTCAGTTTCAAGGTCTGCGCGGGGTGACAATTGACGAAAAATACTTTTATCTGGCCGACAGCCAGGCGGACAAAATTTACGTTTTTGAAGGCGTTCCGGACCAAAACAGCCAGCCGAAGTTCACTTTGAATATTAATGAGCCATATCGCCTTTCAAGCGACGGAAAATATCTTGTTGTTTCAACCACTCTTGATAACGAAACCGGTCACATCAAGATATTTACGATTGCCGACCTATCGGATAAGGCCCAACCAAAAGTCCTTGACCGGCAAGTTGTGCCGACCAATCTTCCTCAACATGCGATCGTGGACAGGGGACATTTCTTTATTGCCAACACGGGCAGTAATTTTGTTTATACCTGGCGCAACATTGAGGATGCTTTAGCCGGCCAGCCGTCTGACGCCATTTTGGGCGAGTCAAATATTGAAGATACCCAGCCCGAGTTGGGTAAAAATAAACTTTTCTGGCCGGCCGGCCTCACGTGGGACGGCAGCTATTTATGGGTCGGTGAATTTAAGTTCGGCAATCGCCTCCTGCGCTATAGCCCGAGTCCATAGTTAGAATAAACCCTTCTACATTAAACCCTTCCATTCCGGAGGTGGAAACGGGTTCTGCATCAGTAGGCATTGGCAAATTATAGAATAGGGAATGAACGAGGGGGCAGTTCTCTGTCAAAATTTAGTTATTGATGATATTGTAAAAGAAACCTATGCCAACCAAGTGTTGGCGGGTAAAACCCAAACCAATAACCTTGAATAACTCCCCTAAAGTTTTTAAGGAATAAAAGATTTCTAAAATAATGAAAAAATTAATTTTATTTGACATTGACAAGACCTTGGTTAAGGAAATGGAAAGAAGTAAGAATCCTTGGCCCGAGGCGTTTGAGCGAGTTTATGGCATTAATTGTCCCGTTACGGTTGCTAATGCAAACTCCCACGGGATGACTCACAAACAAATTGCTATTGAAACCCTCAAAAACCAGGGATTTCGGGAAAAAGAAATTTTGGATAAATTAGATTTATTTATTAAAACATTTGAGAAAATTTATTTAGAGTCCTTGGAAAATGGGAAAATTATTTTATTTGACAAGATTCCCGAATTGCTGCAAAAACTTTCCAAAGAGGGGCATGTCTTGGGGCTTATCACCGGCAATACCAAAATAATTGCTTACGCTAAATTGAAAAAAGCGGGCATTGATAAATTTTTTAAGTTGGGTGGATTTGGCGATGACAGCCACAGCAGAAATGAGGTTTTGAAAACTGCCCTGGACAGAGCGCATCAACAATACCCCCATACTTTTACAGAAAAGAATACTTTTGTGGTGGGAGATTCGCCTAGAGACATCTCTGCCGCCGAAGGACAAAGATTAATTACTATCGGCGTGGCTACGGGTATCTATTCTGCGGGTGATTTGAAAACTGCCGGCGCCGATTTTGTTTTGGATAATTTAGAGGATATCGAAAAAGTTTTGTCAATTCTAAATAGTGAATCGAAAGTCCAAGAGCGCAAGAGCACAGGTTAAGTCCACATCGGCATTTCCACATCCGATGTGGGCATTGGGGGTATAACCATTACATCATTGACTTCTATAGTCATCTTTGCTAATGTTGGGATAGGTATTGCACCTACAAAACCAATAGGAGGTTGTTATGGAAAGAACGATAGAATTGGTGATGAAGGCGAGGGTCTTTAATCTAAGCGACCTTATCTGGGCGGCCGCCGTTTACAAGGGGATATCGGATAATCTCCAGGGATGGCTTTCGCATACCTACCATTGGCCAGTCAAGGAGTACACGCTGGATGCCAGATTGCTGGCTATCCTTGCCGAACGCGGAATCAGGCAACAGGATTGCTTTAACGATATCTTCACTCTTGTGGATGAAAATTTTCAAGAGAGAATTCAGGGGCGGGCGATGAGCTTCTCCGGCTACTGGAACTTCGGACTACTCGAAGACCAGGGCGAGTTTGATCTTCGGGTTAGGTTAAGTGTCGAATTCGAGATCGGCTTCAAGAACTGCGGTATCGCATTCGTGCCGGAAGCACAAGGATCATACCCTTCCAGCCCCAATCGGCTCTCGCACTTTTGGATGTTCAAAGCGTTGATTGAAAGCGATAACAACGACGTTCCTGATGTCGCCAAGGAACTGGCCGCAAGCAATGGAAGCATCGTGGTCACCTGGGCCGAACTCGGTCTGGACGGCATTCGCAGTGTCGTCGATCTCTTCCAGGAGTTCGCGGGCGAGGAAGAAGCGGTTGTTAATTTAGGCCGGAACAAAAAGGTGTTTAATCCATATCCGCTTCCGCTCTACCAGCTTTATGGTGACAGATTGTTCATTCCGAAACCAACGCAACCGGAAATCTTTCGGGTGTGGCGAGCGCAACTCAACGAATATCGCGATCGTCTCGTTGTGTGAGGCGTGAGTTTCACCAGAGGGAGTCGTAAAAACGGCTCTCTCATTTTTTTTGAAAGAACTATTATGCCTGCTTGGCCGACAAGCTCACCGCAAGTCGCACACTTAAATTTGTTACCCTGTCTTTCGTCAAGATTACGGATGGCAAAGCAGGAAAAAATTTGAATCTGCTATAATTTAATTATGACTTGGCGAGGTGATAAAACTTTACCCTGGACATTTACTTTATTTTTAATGCTGCTGGCGCTTTTTCTTGGCGAAACCCTGCCAAATGTGATCAGCGGGATTGGCGGCGTGCTGGGTACTTATGGCGCCAAAGACCCGATTATTAAGTCGGTGTCTGATTTTAATCTTTTGCTTGTAATTTACGGCGTCTATGGTTTGTTTTTTTGGCTCTGTTACCGTTACATTAACTGGAAAATCGTGTGGATTTTAGCTTTAATTATCGCTTTTGTGTTGGAGCAGTATGTTTTTACCCATCCCCCGGGCAGCAACGATCTTGGCAATTCTCTTTTAGATTTTACTGGCAAGCTTATTATTGTCTATTCAGTGATTTTGCTGGCGCCCTACGGATTGTTTCAAATTATGCGGCGCAAATGGGGCACCCGCGCAATTGCCATCGTCATTGTTGGATTTGTACTATTGAATGTTATCGGCAATTTTTACACCTATTACAAATTAAAACAACTCGGGCTTTGGCCTTGGCATCCGGTCACTAGTCCAAACCAATCCGACAACCAATCTTCCTCCAGCCAAGGGGCTCCAATACTGCCGGCCAACACCTGCCCGGATAAGTTAGTGGAAAAGAAAGACCAGCCGACCATTGCGCATCTTAATAATGTTGAGATGTTGGTTACTCCCAAGATAGACAATTGGGTGCGTGAAAACTGTCCCGGAGCGCTTCAACGTATTGAAAAATCCTAAAATGAGTCATCAAACCAAACTTAAACAATTAGAACGGGAAATAAAAAAATTACGTCTTTTGGTCTGGCAGGACGAATTAACCAAATTGCTCAATCGGCGCGGGCTTCGGGAAATAGCTGGTAAGTGGTTGAAGGAAATAAAAGCCGCGCGTCAGCATCCGAAACGTCGCAAAAATGCTTTTCAAACCCTATCCGTAATTTTTATTGATTTAGACCATTTTAAGCGTTTCAACGACCAATTCGGCCATCTCGCCGGCGACCGCCGACTCAAAAAGGTCGCCAGGTATTTAATCAGCCGGGTGCGCTCCGAGGACTTGGTGGCCCGCTTTGGCGGGGAAGAATTTTTGATTGTCCTTTTGGGCGCTAACGAGGAAGAAGCCGGGGTGGTGGCCGAAAAAATCCGTCAGAATTCGCCTGCCAGTTTAAGCATTGGAGTGGCGGAATTGAAGAGAGAAAACGAACTGGACAATTTAATTGCCAAAGCCGACCAAGCGCTCTATGCCGCCAAAAAACGCGGCCGTAATCAGGTTTTCAAAGCCAGCCAAGTTTGATATACTCGGGGCGGAAACTTAGATGTCAAACGAAGTTGACGAGATTAAACAACGTTTGGATTTGGTGGAATTTATTTCCAGTTACTTGACATTGAAAAAAGCCGGCAGTAACCATCGGGCGCTTTGCCCTTTTCATCCGGAAAAAACGCCTTCTTTTATGGTTTCGGCAGAAAAACAGATTTGGCGCTGTTTTGGCTGTGGAAAAGGCGGCGACATCTTTGACTTTATTATGGAAGTTGAAGGGATGGAATTTGGCGATGCCTTGCGCTTACTGGCTGAACGAGCGGGGGTTTTGCTAAAACCGCGCCGTTTTGAGCCCAAAGAGGAACCCTCAATTAAAAGCCGTCTCTATGAAATCAATAATCTGGCGGCAAGGGTTTATCAATATATTTTACTGGAGCAAAAAATCGGCCAATCCGCCCTTGCTTACTTAACCAACGACCGTGGTTTAAGTAAAGAGACCATTAAAGATTTTCAACTTGGTCTGGCGCGCAGCGAGTGGGACTTTCTTTTGGAATATCTGAAAAAAAAGGGGTTTAACAATCAGGAATTAGAGCAGTCCGGACTTTTTGTCAAAAAAGAAAATGGGGGGCTTTACGACCGTTTCCGCGGCCGCCTGATGTTTCCTCTTTCTGATGTTATGGGTAATGTGGTCGGGTTTTCCGGTCGGATATTACCCGACGAAGCCGGGTCTGGCTCTGCCGGAAAGGACCAGAAAGACGCGCCCAAATACATCAACTCCTCCGACTCGCCGATTTTTAAAAAGTCCCGGCTGCTTTACGGTTTGGACAAAGCCAAGCTAACCACCAAGAAGCGCGATTTTACGGTTTTGGTGGAGGGTCAGATGGATGTCATTGGCTCGCATCAAGCCAATGTTCAAAACTGCGTGGCCACTTCCGGCACCAGTTTAACTCTTGAGCACTTGGAGATTCTCAAGCGCTATTCGCCCAATGTCATTTTTGCTTTTGACCGGGACGCGGCTGGTTTGGAAGCGGCCAGAAAAGCCGTGAACCTTTCTTTGAAAATGGGTTTGTCTTGCCGCGTGGCCACCACTACGGGCTTTAAGGACCCGGGCGAAATGGCCATTAAGTCGCCAAATGACTGGGTCAAGGCCCTGCGCAGTTCCAAGCCCGCCCTGGACTGGCACTTAGACCTCGCCTTGCAAGGCATTAAAACTAAAACCAAAGACACTCTTTCAGCCGAGGATAAAAGAGCTGTGGCGCGTCAATTCTTGCCCATTCTCAAAATCGTTCCCGACCCCATTGTCCAAGCCCATTATCTTTCGCGGCTTTCCACCGCGCTTCAAGTCAATGAAAAAATTCTCTGGCAAGCCCTGGAGAAATTTCGGTCGCCCTCTTTGCCTTCGTCGGCCTCTTTGCCTTCGTCGCTCCCCCCTTCCCTTCCTAAACTCACCTTAGCCGAGCGCCTTCTCGGTTTCTTTCTGGCTTACCCTCGCCTTGCCGCTCTTTATCAAAATGACCCCCTTTACACCAAAATCCAGGCGGACTATAATAAAGAGAGCCAAGCAAAAAAGGCCTCTGTTTTGGTATTTAGCGTGGAAAAGGAGACCGCCAATTTAGGCGAAGAAGAAATCAAAATCGAAATCACTTCTTTAATACGCCGCCTTAAGGGAGAAGAAACCGAGAAACTCAAAGAAGGATACGCCTTCAAAATCAAAGAAGCGGAAAGCCGCGGCGACAGAGAGGCCATTAAATTATTACTCAAAGAATTGCAGGACAAAATTCGCTGAAAATCCAAGAGTTATTAGATTTTCTATTATGCCCAAAAGAAGAATTATCCCCATTATTGAACGCGTTTCTTTGCAGGAATTTCCCCTGCCAGTCCAGGAATTAATGGAAAAGGGTCGGCTGATTGGTTTTATTACGCATCAGGAAATTTTGCAAGCCCTGCCCCTAGCCGAGAAAAATGTCTCACTGCTTGATTATCTTTTTGACATTTTTTATCAGGAAGGGATTGAGGTTAAAGAACCCGCGCCTATTTTGGATATGCTTTCCAAGGAAGAAAGAAAACAGAAGAAAAATATTTTGGAAACAGGCGCTTTAACCGATGATTCGGTCAGGATGTATCTAAGGGAGATTGGTAAAATTTCCTTGATTAAAAGCGAGCAGGAAGTTAAGTTAGCCAAAAGAATTGGCGTGGGCGACCAAACCGCTAAAAGGCAATTAGCTGAAGCCAACTTGCGTTTGGTCGTGGCGATTGCCAAAAAATACATTGGCCGCGGCCTTTCTTTGCTGGATTTGATTCAGGAAGGCAATATCGGACTCTGGCGGGCAGTGGAAAAGTTTGATTACAAAAGAGGTTTTAAATTTTCAACTTACGCGACTTGGTGGATTCGCCAAGCCATAACCAGAGCCATTGCGGACCAAGCCCGTACTATCCGCATTCCGGTGCATATGGTAGAGACCATCAACAAACTGATTCGCGTGCAGCGCCAGTTAGTGCAGGATTTGGGCCGCGAGCCCCTGCCCGAAGAAATCGCTGCGGAAATGAATATCCCGGTGGAAAAAGTGGAGCACATTATGAAAATCTCGCAGGAAACGGTTTCTCTGGAGACGCCAGTGGGCGAGGAAGATGATTCGCGCCTCGGCGATTTTATTGAAGACAAAGAGTCGCTTTCCCCGGAAGAACAATCTATCTACCGCCTGCTTTCTGGCCACATTGTCGAGTTTTTGCAGTATTTAACGCCGCGGGAGCAGAAAATTTTGCGAATGCGGTTTGGTTTGAATGAAGAGGCGCGCACCCATACTTTAGAAGAAGTGGGACGTGAATTTGATGTCACGCGCGAACGCATCCGCCAGATTGAAGCCAAGGCCCTGGAAAAATTAAAAAAGCACGAGCAGTCGCATAAGTTGAAGGATTATTTGAGGTAACCTTAATGGAAGGCAAAATGATTAAAGTTAAACTTGATGATTTGATGCCTGAAATTGAAGGCGAAACTTTTGAAGGGCGCCAAATTAAACTGGCTGGTTTTAGGGGCAAAAAAAATGTCGTTCTCTATTTTTATCCCAAAGACAATACTCCCGGCTGTACCATCGAGGCCTTAGATTTTACCCAGTTGTTGCCGGAGTTTGAGAAATTAGACACGCAAATTATCGGCGTTTCGGTTGATTCCTTAAAATCACACCAAAAATTTTGCCAGCAGCACAACTTAAATCTCCCCTTAATTTCCGACCAAGACCAAAAAATCAGCCGAAAATTAGGCCTGCTCAAACCCACTGGCCTTGCCAGCCGCACCACTTTTGTCATTAACAAAAAAGGCAAAATCGTCAAAATTTATGAGAATGTCTCGGCTGTTGGTCATGCAAAGAAGGTGTTGGAGTATTTGCAAAAAAATGATATAATAAGTTGAAAAGAGAGGAGTCCAAAATGGCAATTGATTTAAGTAAAATTCTCCCTCCGTCCAAAACCGGTTGGTTGGCGCTTTCCCCTGATGGGAAAAAATTAGTCGCGAAAGGCAGGACTCTAAAAGTTGTTTTGACAAAATCAAGAAATAAAGGCGTGGATAATCCAACGGTTTTCAAAATGGCGCCATTTCACCAGACATTTACGGGTTAAGGATAAATGACATTTGAATACTATAAAGTTTTAGATTTTCCCGGGCATCAGAAAAGAGAACGAATTTTACCTTGGCTTCGGTTCGGTATATTCCATCCTGAAAATAAATCTTTTCTTCTTTTTCCCCTTGGCTTAGTGGATTCTGGTTCGGATATTTCTATTATTGACCGTGAGTTTGCCGAAAATTTGGGGATTAAGGTTAAAAAGGGATCAAGGGGCGGGGTGGTGGGAATTGGGGGTGGTTCTATAGAAGTTTTTTATCACGAGATAGGTTTTTATCTCCACAACGGGGGATTGGAGAAACCCATTATCTATACGGGTTTTGCCGCCTTTACTTTTGAAAAGTTTCCTACATCAATGCCGCAACAGACAGCTATCTTGGGCACGCAAGGATTTTTTAATATGGTAGATGTAACTTTTCGGTATCCCAAGGAGATAGTTATTGTGCCCAAAGGTAATTTTTAGTCGCCGATTAATGTTTCGGCTGTTGGTCATGCAAAGAAGGTTTTAAACGCGCTAAAAGATTTCTAAAATCAGTATGATAAAGAAAAACCCGCCATTTCAGCGGGCAGGGAATGGGAAACGATAGAGGCGGGGATTCACAACCTAGTATCTAGAGGATGCTTCCGGGTATTTCGCCCGGATTTCAGGGGGGATGCCGCCGAGAAACAAACACTCAATTTTTCCTATCCCCACAAAATAATTTCCCCGGCACTCGAGGGTAGGTGTTCTAAAAACAGAGCCATACTCATCATACTCACGTTCTGTACCTTTTCCTGCGTATATGAGTATATACGTGATTCCGGCGGCGCCAAGCGCTTCTCTGACGCACTTAGAAGCCGCATCTTCGCCATAGTAAAGCAGTACGTGAAACTCTTCCTTTCTACTCATTTCCATTTCTCCTTGAAGGGTTAATTTTGGTGCAAGGACATATTTAATTTACCGAATACATTCCGAAGATGTCAAGTGGATAAATAAATTTGTAATTAAAAAAAGCGCCCCGAAGGGTTACGTCGGGGCAGGGGTGGATGGCACTATCTAAGCGGCTAGCATTTTTTGTAGCCGCAATCTTTGCAGTTGGCGCAGCCCTCCTCGTGGACGAGGGCTGCCACGCCGCATTCGGGGCAGATGTCGGCCCGGACTATTCTTGGCCCATCGAAGCCAAGTTCTTCCATAAGTGCCCTAGCGGTCGCGTCGGGAATGGAAAGGATCTGATCCGGCCCGAAGCCGACAGAGCCCCGGCCCCCGATCCTTATAAGCTGGTCAATGAGCATCTCCGCTCTTTTAGTGGGCGTAATCGGCGACGGAAGTCGCAGGGCAAAAGAAACCAACCGGCCAACGGCTTCAGTCAGCGCTCCCACATCACTTCCCGCCTTGCCCGAAGTTGCAAATAGTTCTAAGGGTTCGCCTTGCTCATCGCGGTTGATGGTAATGTAGACATTGCCCAGAGGGGTTTTCTTTCGATATGTCCTGCCAGAGAGAACAGGGGGTCGGGCCTTGACGGTTGGCGTTGGGGGTTCTTTTTTGCTCCCGCTTTCCAATACCTGCTCGCCCTTGCAGCCATCGCGGAAGACAGTGATGCCCTTGCAGTTTAGTTCCCAAGCCAGCAGGTAGGCGCGTCGCACGTCCTCAACCGTTGCATCATGCAGTAGGTTGATGGTCTTGGAGACAGCGTTATCTGTGTGTTTCTGGAAGGCCGCCTGCATCTTAACGTGCCACTCCGGGTCAATCTCATGGGCGGTACGGAAGATACGTTGCCACTTCTCGGGCACTTCCGCCAACCCTTGACAACTACCCGTTTCCATCACCTTCTCTAACAGGCCCTCGCTGTAGAAGCCCTCCTCCTTGGCGATGCGCTCGAAGACGGGCGTCGCGACAGGGGAGCCAAGGAAGGTGTGGCGATAGGCCAAGGCGAAGACCGGCTCGATGCCCGATGAGCAGCCCGCGATCAAACTGATGGAGCCGGTGGGCGCGATAGTTGTTATCGTGCAGTTGCGTTTCGGTTTTACACCCTTATAAATGGAACGCTCAAAGGCGGGAAAGGCGCCGCGTGTCTCGGCCAGCTTTTCGGTTTCATTATGGCCGATGCGGTTGATAAACCCCATTACCTTTTCACCAAGAGCCAGCGCTTCTTGACTGCCATAGGAAATCGCCAGCAGAAAGAGCAGGTCTGCCCAGCCCATCACGCCGAGACCGATGCGCCGAATCTGTTTGGCGAGTGCGTCGATTTCAGGCAAAGGATAGGGGTTGGCCTCGATGACATCGTCCAAAACGCGGACAGCCAATCGGGTTACCCTTTCCAGTTCT
>CAZKOU010000008.1:0-14084 GCA_964554505.1 uncultured Candidatus Saccharibacteria bacterium | reverse complement strand
GTAGAAATTCAGGAATTTAGTTATTTTACTCTATCTTGTTCCTTAATTAAATTACCTAATTTCCGGGAAAACAAAAGCCCGGAGAAATGAAATGAAGGAATTTTCAAGACGGCTCCAATCAGTTTGATGCCCTGTTTGGGAATTTTTTTAACCAACCCCTTTTCCAGCAATGTCTTGGGCGTTACTTTTTCGCCGGCTTTAAATTTTCCAAGAACATTCATTATGCTTAGTGCCACGGGTTTAATTCGGCGGCTCCTAAAACCGTGACGTTTGGGTGAACGCAAAATGAGCGGCGTTTGACCGCCTTCTAAATGGCGCGGAATACTTTTCGGGCCGTGCTGTTTTTGACCCTTAGTGCCCAAACCAGCGGTTTTACCGCCTTTGCCGGCAATACCGCGTCCCACGCGCCTTTTATGTTTTTTACGAGGATTTTTTAACTCGTGAAGTTTCATGATATTTTTCAGCAATCTCCTTAAAACTTTGATAAACAGCTTTGGCGTTGTTGATTTTATTACTGCTGCCCAATATCTTGGCAGACAAATTTTTGATGCCCGCCAATTCCGCCAAAGTGCGGATTACCCCGCCAGCCACAATGGAAGAGCCCTGTCTGGCTGGCTTTAAAATAATATTCGCACCGCCGAAATGGGTATGAATGGAAAAAGGAATGGTCTCCCTCACAATAGGCACTTTTACCATATGCTTTTTGGCGTAACTTGTTGCCTTAGCCACTGCATCCCTAACTTCCGCGGCTTTGGCAATACCAATACCCAGACCGCCGCTTAAATCCCCCACCGCTGAAAGAGCGCGAAAGCGAATGCGCCGACCGCCGGCCATGGTGCGCGAGACCCTATCCACGGCTAAAACCACCTCCGAAAAAGGCGTTCCTTCGGAAGTAAACCCCTGACTCTTTTCTAATTTTTTTTCTTTGCTTATTTCTTGGTTCATTTCTTTGAAAATTAGAATTGAAGACCGCCTTTCCGCGCCGCTTCGGCTAAGGCCTTGATTTGTCCGTGATATTTAAACCCGCCGCGGTCAAAAACCACTTTCTCAATTTTCGCCTCTTTGGCTTTGAAAGCCAACTTTTCGCCAATTTCTTTAGCCGTCTCAATGGTCGCTGGCTTGGGAGACGAAGCCGACGCTAAAGTATGTCCCCGGGCGTCATCAATTATCTGGGCGTAAAGATGGCGGTTGCTTTTGAAAACAGACAGGCGCAAGCGTCCCTCAATTTTTGCTCTGACTCTTTTAGCCCTAATTTTTCTTTGAAATTTTCTGTCCATTGTGTATTTCTCTATTCACATTTTACATTTTCACATTTTTTACTCACGCGCCGACCGTGGATTTAGCAGATTTACCCGGCTTTAATTTTATTTCCTCATCTAAATAACGAAACCCCTTGCCTTTGTAGGGCTCGGGCGGTTTTTGAGCCCTAAGTTCTGCCGCAAATTGACCGACTTTCTGTTTGTCAATGCCGGAAACGGTAATCACTGTATCAGAACCCTTTTTAGCCACTTCCAAATCCAAACCCTCCTCTTTTTTAACCACAACCGGATGGGAAAAACCAAGTTGAAGATGCAAATCGCCTTCTTTTAACTCGGCGCGAAAACCCACTCCCCGCAAAAGCAAACTCTTCTGAAAACCTTCTCTAACGCCGCTCGAGGCATTATTAATCAAAGCGCGAATTAAACCATGCAGGGCGCGGCTTTCCTTGTCGTTAGAGAGACGGCTGACTTTAATCACCTGATTTTCCAGAGAAACATTAATTTTGGCCGGAATTTTAACTTCTAACCTGCCCTTCGGGCCTTGCACTAAAAGGCGCTCTCCTTCCCGGCTGACTTTAATCTCATCGCTTAAAATAATTGGTTTTCTGCCTATTTTACTCAATTTAGTAAATCTCCGCAATTATTTTGCCTCCGACACCTTGCTTTTTTGCTTCTTTGGCAAACAGCACGCCCTTAGAAGTGCTCAAAAGTGTGCTGCCCACTCCCGTCTTAGACCGTAAATTATCCTTGGCTTTGGCCCAAACCGAACGGCCCGGCGTGCTTTTTAATTTAACATCCTGAATTTTTCCCAAAGTCAATTCCAAAATTCGGCCATTTTTAAAGCGGGCGGGTTTAACTTCCTGCTTCTTAAGATAACCTTCCTGCACTAAAACTTTGGCAATGGCTTCCTTAAAATTAGAATGAGGCGCTTCAATTTTTTCTTTGCCCGCTCTAACCGCATTCTTAATTGAAATTAACATATCAGCTACTTTGTCCATTATTTTTCCAAAAGAAGAAAATTTTTCTTGGCTTCCAATTTTACCAACTGGCTTTTACTACTCCGGGAATTTCACCCTTAGACGCTTTTTCGCGAAAGCAAATCCGGCACAAGCCAAAACGGCGCAAATACCCCTTTTTCCGACCACACAAACCGCAGCGGGAAAGTTCCCGCGTTGTAAATTTTGCCTTTTTTTGGGCTCTGACTACTAATGCTTTACGCGCCATTTTAAAGATTACCTTTCAAACAAAAATCCCAACTCCTCCAAAGCCAAACGTCCTTCGTCTGGATTTTTGGCCCTGGTTTTAATACTGACCTCCAGACCAAAAATTAAACTGGTTTTTTCCGGCTCAATTTCAGGAAAAAGAACTTGCTCCCTAAAGCCCAAGTGAAAATTCCCCTGCTGGTCAAATGACTTTAAGGAAAGCCCCCGAAACCCTTTAAGACGCGGCAGTACTATTTTAACTAACTTCTCCAAAAAATCAAGCATTCTTTGGCCGCGCAGAGTAACCATCAAGCCCACAGAGTCGCCTTTCCGAATCTTAAAAGTTGAAATGGCTTTTTTGGCGCGGGTTTTAACGGGTTTTTGAGCGGCAATTTTTGCCAAATCAGCCATAATCTGATTCACGGACTCTTCTTTCTGGCGATGCTCTGAAAGTCCGACGCTCAAAACCACTTTTTCAATTGCCCTGCCGCCCGAAAAGTTACTTTTTAACATTTTTAACTCCTTCCCTGTCTAACGGAGTCTCAATTCTGGCTTTACACTTCTGACAATAACGTTCTTTCTCCTTAAAAATAATTTTTGTGGGCTTCTGGCAACTTTGACAAAAAAGCCGCAGATTAGCCGCAAAAACCAGCGTTTCTTTGGAAATAATGCCTCCCCGCGGATAGCGCGGCGAGGGTTTTTGGTGTTTTTTAACTAAATTAAGTCCCAAAACAAGTGCTTTGCTTTGACCTTTTTCAGCCGGCAGGAATCTAATCACTCGTCCGGTTTTGCCTTTATCCTTGCCTTTGGCCATCCAGACCAAATCATTCTTCTTGATTTTGAACTTCATAACACCTCGCTGGCTAAAGAAACAATCCGGTTAAAACCCTTATCGCGCAACTCCAAAGCCACTGGCCCGAAAATACGCGTGGCGCGGGGGGTCTTGTCATTATTGATTAAAACCGCGGCATTGTCGTCAAACCTTATGACACTGCCGTCTTTTCTTTTAATCGGCGCTTTAGTGCGCACGAGTACGGCCCGCACTTTCTCGCCTTTCTTGACCCCGCTTTGGGGAGCGGCTTTTTTGACCGTGCCAATAACAATATCGCCAATTTTAATCTGGCGGCGTTTAGTATTGCCGATGGCTGAAATAATCATTACTTCCCGCGCGCCGCTGTTATCCGCGGCTTTTAAGCGACTATAAGGGGCGAGCATAATAGTGTTTTAATTTGGAAATGGGGCGAGCGGGAAAAAGTCCCGCCTTGTCGCCCTTTTTTAATTTATTCTCTTCATCATGCGCCAAAAAATAGCGCTTCTTTTGGTAATGCTTGCGGTAAAGGGAATTGAATTTGCTTTGCAAAACCAAAACCCTGACGGTTTTGGCGCTCTTGCCCACGACCTCGCCCGTCATTTGCGGCTTAACTATTTTGGGGGGTATTTCTTTCTTGTTCATCTATTTTCTCATTAAGAATGGTTAAAATTTGAGCTAATTCTTTTTTCATTTTTCTAACTTTATGGATATCTTTTTCGCCTTTCAAAGGATTTTCCAATTTGGTTTGAAAAATCTTCTGGCGCCAATCCTTGACTTCTTTTAAGAGCGCGACCGGGTCTTTTTCTCTTAATTCTTTAATTCTATCTTTCCTTTTCATTTCATTCTTTGGATAAAAACTTGGTCTTAAAAGGCAGTTTAGCCGCGCCCAAGCGAAATGCCTCGCGGGCGGTTTCCAAACTTACTCCATCTAATTCAAAAATGACGCGGCCCGGCAAAATCGGCACCACAAAATGGTCTAACGCTCCCTTGCCGCCGCCCATTCCGGTTTCTGCCGGTTGCTTGGTGATTGGTTTGTCGGGAAAAACCCGAATCCAGACCTTGCCGCCTCTTTTAATGTAGCGGGTTACGGCGCGACGTGCGGCTTCAATTTGGCGCGAAGTCAGCCAACCCTGTTCCATAATTTTTAAGCCAAAACGACCAAAAGAAAGCGTGTAGCCGACTTGGGCTTTACCTTTCATCACCCCCCTTCTCTGTTTTCGAAATTTTAATTTTTTTGGAAATAACACTTTACTCTCCTTTATAAATCCAGACCTTTATCCCAATCGTGCCCCATTTGGTCTGCGCCTCGCTCTTGGCAAAATCAATCTTTTCTTTCAACCGCGCCGTGGGCAAAGCGCCGAACTTAAACGCTACTTCGCGGGCAATCTCCGCGCCGCCCAAGCGGCCGGCTAAAATAATTTTTGCGCCTTTTATTCTCGCTTCCAAAAGACGGTCCAAAGCCATCTTGGCGGTGCGGCGAAAATTCATCCGCCCCTCTAACTGCTGGGCAATTTTGACGGCGAGTAAACTGGCTTTAAGGTCTGGCTCGGAAATTTCCTGCACTTCTATTTCGGTTTGCTTGGGTAAATTCGCAACTGCTTTCATTAACTTTTCCTTGAATAAAAGAAGACCACTTCCGGCCCGGCCAATCAATATACCGGGTTTGGCGGAATGAAGAATAATTTTTAGGGTCTCGCCGCGGCGCTCAATCTCCACTTTTCCCACTGCCGCTGTTTTTTCTATTCCTTTTTCAATAAAGCGGCGAATTGTCAAATCCTGAATCAAAAAATCAGCAAAACCGCGGCGCCTAAACCAGCGTCCCGACCATTCCTTATTCAAAGGTAATCTTAAACTATTAGGATTGACTTTTTGTCCCATCTCACTCCGTTCGATGTAAACTATTCTTTTCTTTTTGTTTATTGGATGTTGGATGTTGACTGGGTGTTGAATGTTGAATATTGGATGAAATAGTCAGGATGATATGGCTGGTTCTTTTCTTAATCGGCGCCACGCGACCGCGGGAGCGGGGAATTGAACGTTTGAAAACCGGACCCTGATTTACCTGAAAATTAACTAAACTCCAATCATCAACCTGAATGGTTTTAGCGCGTTCTTTGGCCGCGGCCAAAGCGCTTTTTAATAATTTAGCTAACACCACGGCCGTGTTGGTAGGACGCGTGCTCAAAACAGCTAAAGCATCAATGACTTTTTTACCTTTCAATGGTTGACCGTAAAAACTGGCTTTACGGGGAGCCACTCGCGCGTAGCGATGTTTTACCGTTATTCTCACTTCTTCTCCTTTTTAGCTGGCACCACGGCCGTCTGTTTAGCTATCTCTCCCCTCTCCTGCTCGCGCGCCATGCGGCCGCCGTGCCTGATGAATTTGCGCGTGGGCGAAAACTCACCGAGTTTATGACCCACCATTTCTTCGTGAACCAGCACGGGAATAAATAAACGACCATTATGAACTTCAAAAGTAAAGCCCACCATTTCCGGAAAAATAGTTGAATCGCGCGACCAAGTGCGGATAACTTTTTTCTCGCCGCTAATCGCCAATTTCTTCACTTTTAAAAGCAATTTCGGCTCTATAAAAGGACCTTTTTTGAGTGAACGACCCATTATTTTCTCCTCTTCACGATAAATTTATCCGTTCTTTTATTGCGGCGGGTTTTCACTCCCCGCGCCGGCTTGCCCCACGGCGTTTTGGGATATTTTAAACCAATCGGATTAACCCCTTCGCCGCCCCCATGAGGATGCGCGGCTGGATGCATGGCCTTGCCGCGCACCGTGGGCCGGATGCCCATTTTACGCTTTCTTCCGGCTTTGCCAATCCGCACCAAAGAGTGAGCCGGATTGGAGACCTGACCCAAAGAAGCAAAATTCTCGGCTAAGACCAACCTTCGTTCGCCTGAAGGCATTTTTAGTGTAACATATTTTCCTTCTTTAGCCAAGACCACGGCTGACGTGCCAGCAGACCGCACAATTTGCCCGCCGCGGCCCGGTTTTAGTTCTATGTTGTAAATACCCATTCCCACGGGAATATTTTTTAATTTAAGACGGTTTCCTTCTTTAATTTCCGCGTTTTCACTGGTTATAATTTCATCTCCGACTTTAAGATTTTTGGAAGCCAAAATGTACGATTTCTTTCCGGGGTTTTCCTTCTCCTCCACTAAAGCAATAAAGCCGCTGCGGTTAGGGTCGTATTCTAAAGCCAAAACCTTAAAAAACACATCTAATTTTTGCTGTTTGAAATCCATCAAACGATAGAGCCGCTTGGCGCCGCCGCCTTTATGCCGCACTGAAATTTGGCCTTGGCGGTTTCGGCCGCTATACCGTTTAAGAGGAAAAGTCAATGATTTTTCCGGCTCTTTTTTGGTTAAAACCGAAAAGTCCACATAACTCAAGTTACGTCTGGCTGCGGTATTAGGTTTTACTCTTTTTACTTTATTCATTTAAATCTCCGATAGGCCGAATTTCTTTACGGCTTATCGGCTTATCCTTTTTTTCTTTTTTTTCTTCCGGTTTTTCGACTTGCAAGGCAATAATTTTCTGGCCCGGCGCTAAACTAACCATTGCTTTTTTCCAGATTGTCAAGCGGGAGCTTAAAAGCCGTCCCTTTTTCTTAACCTGAATTTTCTTTTTTAGACGCTGCGTGGTTACTTTGCGCACCTTTACTTTATAAATTTTTTCAATTAAATCCTTGATTTCTTTTTTGGCGGCTTTCTTATCTACCCAAAAAAAATACTGGCTTAAGTCCTCGGCTTTAGTTTGTTTCTCGGAAATTAAAACCTTAAAATTAGGTGTTTTCATAATAATTTTTTAAAACTTTCGGTTTCGGCTAATAGATAGTCATATTTCATCAAATCAATCAAATTTAAGGTGTGAGGCAAAACCACTTTAAGATAAGGAGGGTTGGCCGCGGCTTTCCAGAGTTTTTCATTTTTTTCGCTGACTAAAATTAGAATTGTGCCGTCTTTCAGGGGAAGGATGGAAAAATTTTGAAGAAGCGTCTTGGTTTTAAAATCCTTAGCGGCTAATTTGTCCACCAAAATCAGCGCTTGATTTTGGATTTTTTCCCGCAGTAAAGCCAATTTGACTTTGTAAGCCATTCTTTGAGGAATCTTTTTGGAATAATTTTCCCTGCCCGTGGGTCCGAAAACCACGCCGCCGCCGCGCCACAAAGGGGAACGAATGGAGCCGGCGCGCGCCCTTCCTGTGCCTTTTTGTTTCCAGGGTTTTTTGCCGCCGCCTCTGACTTCGCCGCGGGTTTTGGTTTTGGCCCCAGACCGACGCAGGTTTGAAAAAAGGGAAGTGATAACTTGATGCACGGTCGCGGGCTTGGCAGAAGCATTAGACAATTCTTTCGGAATTGCTAAAACGCCGGTCGTTTGTTTAGTTAAATTGTAAACTTTAAGCGTTTGAGGCATTTCAAACTCCCTGAATAAATACTTCTCCTTTTCGGGGTCCGGGCACAGCGCCCTTTAACAAAAGCAAATTCTCTTTGGGAATTATTTTAATTACTTCCAGATTGCGCACTGTCACTTTTTCACTGCCCATATGTCCCGCCATTTTTTTACCCTTAACTACTCTTTGCGGAAAAGCAGAACCAATGGAACCGGGTCGGCGGTGCTGTTCAGAACCGTGACTCATCGGGCCGCGGTGAAAACCGTGCCTTTTAATCGTGCCGGCAAACCCTTTACCCTTGGAAGTGCCCCACACCTTTACCTTATCTTGGGGCTGAAAAGAAAAGATATCAATTCTTAATGATTTCTCCAGCGGCTCTTCGGCATCCATCTTAAAATGAACGATTTTACTTAATTTCAAAGGCACCTGGCTCTTTTTAAGAATACCCAAAATGGGCTTTTTCGCTTTTTTGCTCTCGCGATAAGCCACTTCCACGCCGGTCTTAGTTTGACGCAAAATATAAGCCGGGAAAAGAGAAAGCACGGAAACCGCGATTTCTTTTCCTTGCTCGTCAAACACACGCGTCATTCCTATTTTTTGTCCAATACCGATTTTATACATATCAAAAACTTCCCCCTGTTTTCTATCTTAAATCAAAAACTTCCCGTCGTCAAGCAATCTTTGCTTTGCTACCTAATATAATCGTCGTAAAGCCAGGAAATAGGTTTTTGTGAAGGCCAGTAGAGTATGGGGGCATCTTTATTTTGAAAATGATGCTTGTAGCTACAATTAAACCAGTGGTTATTGGATTAAATTTATTTAGAAAGCAAAATATTAAACTCCCTTCTCTTTCGTTTCTTCCAATTCCCTTTTTTATAAGCATAAGCCGCTAGTATTGGAATCGCAAGGGTTGCTTCGGCGTATACCATCTGCTCGTGTGCTGTATTTACTTTACCCCAAGAACTAGCCTCTTTTAATGTTGAAGACGAAAGCGCCCCATCGCGCACATCTGCAACAGTAATTTGGACCGTATATTTATGAGGCGGCGTTTTATAACCTAAAATTTCAGTGGCTATTACCACGTCTTGAGAAAAATTTTTAGGGACACCGCCGCCTATTATTACCAAGCCAGTTTCCTTACAGCTCAACTTTACTTTTGTTAATTCTAATAAATCTTTAACCGAATCAATAATTAAATGTTCTCGCGGTCTTTTCCATTGATGTAAAATAAGACCAAATCCTGCCGAGGAATCTGAAAAAGCTGGGCAAAAAATCGGCACATTATTTTTAAAAGCTAATTCAACTAATGAGCCCTTCTTCAAAGAATGAATATCTAAATAACGCCCCATCTCCAATATAAATTCTCTTGAAGAATACGCTCGCGGCTTAAGAGAATCAGCAATCTTAGTTATTGTCTTGTCGCAAATCTGTAACTGTTTTTCATCAATAAAGGTATCATAGATTCTGTCAATATAGAGTTTTCTTAAATTGTTATCATCTATATGTGGCGTACCTTTATAGTGTCTATAACCTAACGCTTCAAAAAAATCCATATCAACGATACTTGCTCCCGTGGCAATAATTACATCTATCATATTATTTTCAACCATATCAGCGTAAACTTTCATACACCCACCAGCGCTTGTAGAACCAGCTAAAGATAACCATATTGAAGTATCTTTATCCAAAAGCATTTTATTATATATTTCTGCTGCTCTGGATAAATCACGAGAAGAAAAAGACATCTTTCCATAAGCATCAAGTAAAGGTCCTACATCAAGGGTCTTAATGTCGATATGTTCGATCGGTTGCCTTAGAAGATTTTTCTTTTTTAAACTGTGAGCTGTGTTGTTCAATGTTGTTTCGAAATGGTTTTAGCCTTAAAACAAATCAATTTATAGATTAATTTTGCAACTAAAAAATCATAAGCAATTATCCCATTAATAGGAGAAAATTCTACAAAATCAGCTCCAACAAGATTTCTTTGGAGAGCAACTGCCCCCAGCAATTCCAACACCTTATTATATGAAATACCTCCTGGTTCAGGAGTCCCTGTGGCTGGCATAATGGAAGCATCAAGGCCGTCGACATCAAAAGTAAGATAGACATTTTCTTCAAGGCAATTTAAAACTTTATTAATATCAAATTGGTCTCCCCAAAAAATATTTTGGGGATTTATGTATTTTTGTTCCTCAAACGAGGAGCTACGGATGCCAACTTGAACTATTTTCTGCACCCCAAGTTCTTGTACCCTTCTCATTGCGCAAGCATGCGAATTCACTTCTCCTTTCCAATCGTCACGCAAATCTGTATGAGCGTCTACTTGCAAAACGGTTAGGTTGGGAAATCTATCTAAAAACGGTTTAATCAAAAAAGGAGTAATTGAATGTTCTCCTCCTAAAAAAATCGGAAATTTGTGATTATATTTTGACTTATAAAAAATATCTATTTCTTTACTTTTTACAGATATTGGTTTTAATGTAGCAATTTTAATAAATGTTTGCAATTCACCACCAAGTTCTTGATCGTAAAATTCTATTTGACAAGAAGCATTTAAAATTGCCCGAGGACCATATTTCGTTCCGCGCCCGTAGGTAGTAGTAGCCTCAAACGGAACCGGAAAAATCAAAACATCAGCTTTATTAATGGGAATATTTGGTAATCCTAAAAAATTATCAAATCGTTTGTTCATCTTTACCTTTATTAGTTTATTGCCAATATTTTATCTTTAGCACGAATCATAAATTTATAAGCTTCTTTATTTTTATGTTTAAGATAATTAGTAAATAATTCCGAATTAGATAACAAACCGAAAACAAATTTAGGATAAGATACACCGATTGATTTTAGGCTTCTAGAAATAAAATCATTTTTAGATAAGACCGGTTCACCGTTTACTTCAAGGATATAGATTGTATTTCCGTCAATTTTCATATCTACTCTACTATAATAACTAGAACCTATTAAATTATTAGCTTTTATAGTTACTGTTTTAATTTCTTGTAAAGTTTTTTGGGGTAAGGAGGGAGGAATTTTTAGCTTGTCCTGAAAAGTTTTATTCTTGATTTTGTAATCATATAAGTAGCCCCGATAATTTATCTGTATAGGATTTAACACATAAGCTTTTCCAAAAAACATTACCCGCGGTACAGTTACTTCTACCCCTGGTATATATCTTTCTATCAATACTTTGGAGCAAATTTTAGATAAATAAGATAAAAAATCTAAAAATTCTTTTTGGCTAAAACAAATTCTCAAATTTTCACTGGACGAACCAAAATTATCTTTTAATACTAACGGAAAACCATTATTAGTAATAAAATCTTCTAATTTTTTATTTAACTCTTTTTTAAATAATCCATGTGCTGAAGAAAACAAAAATGCATTAGGAATATTCAAGCCATGCCTCTTAAAAATGTTATTGGATTTAAATTTATTCCTTGCCAACAGTAGAGCGCTTTGTTTTTGAGAAATATAATCAATCTTATGCGATTTTATACGATTAAATAATATCTCTCGGTTGCTACGGTTTTTAGAATTTGAATCTATTATTAAAAAGAGGTTAATCTTTTCTATATCCCGCTGTTTAAATTTTGGATTGTTAAGATATATTCTTTGGATTTTTAAACTGTAATGAAGCAAAACTCTTTCTATATCCTTTGTGGCTTGGAGGTTCGTAAATTCTTCCGCTCCTTGTCCTCCATAAACTAATCCAATAAGCATAGCGACTAACTCTTCTCTCCTTCAAAATAAATAATATTTCCTCTTTCTGAAAATGAGTTTAAGAAAGTAGACCGGTTCACTTCATGGTCTGGCCATTCATATGTTTCTAAAGAAGAAGGATGATGTAACTTAAATTTTTCTACCTTACCCTCTGCTACTTCTGCGCCAAAAACAACTACCAAGTGTCCACCCCTTGGCATAGTGTAAACAGAACCATCTTCTTGTTTATATTCCTTTCCTGCTTCAAATCCCACGGTTACCGATGGCACAATCAACCTTCCCTTGGATAGGTGCATCCATACCTTCTCAACATCCTGCCCAATACTTTCTCTGCTACCACGAACGTTAAAAAATGCAGCAATATTAACCAACCCTTGATGTATCCACCCGCTTCGTTCTTTGTAAGCTTCTAACTCTAATCCTTTATCTAATAGTTGTTTTAAGGTTATATCTAATTCCGGTCTAAATGCTTTTAAGATCATTTTAAGGCAAGCTAATCCGCAAATTCTATCAGACCAATATTTTGCCTCCTTTAGCGTACTGAATCCTTCTTCTCTATAATTCCCTTTATGAAGCCGCTGACTAAAAAAGGGCACATTTTGGATTTCGTATTTTCCTTCATTCAATTCCATATTGTTTCCTAAAAAATCTTTAAATATCATAGTATCACAATTTTTGATAATCAACAGCATTTAAAATCCAGATTAGCAACTCATAAAAAGAAAGTCCGCTTATTTTTGCCGAAAAAACTAAATTACTTTTTTTATAAAGACCCGGAACAGTATTTAGCTCTATATAATATAACTTATCATCTTTTTCTATCAGGTCGAGACGAGCGCAGCTTTTTATTTTCAGAAAACTTGAAATAGCAATAGCATCTTCTATAATTTTATCCTGTTTACAACCATTATAACAATTATATTTAGAAAACCCTGTTTCGTATTTTGCCTGAGTATCATAAAATGATTTTTTGCCCAGCTCTACCCTTACGATTCCCAGCGGTATATAATTTCCTTGGTATTCTAAAATGCCCAGCGTTAATAAATTTCCCTCAATAAATTCTTCTGCGAAATATCCTTGCTCTGATTTTATATCTTTAGCGAGATGCATACCGATGCTCCCACCTCCTCGAATCTTTTTGTGAATAAAAATTCTCTCGCCATTTTTATGGTAAGGGTGTTTATCGTAACTATCATCTGGACAAAGAATATTTAATTTTTTCAGAATAGATTTAAAATAAATTTTATCCAAAGTAACTACGGAAGGATAAAGACCGGAAAAAGTATAAGGAACTTTTAAGTAATCCAAAATTGCCGGTAAGTGGCCGCTTTCACCAAACTCTCCGTGTAAACAATTAAATGCTATATCATTTTTTTTATCCAACACCTTGCATAAATCTTGCTTTAAAGGATCAATTTTTAAAACCTTAAACATTTTATTAGAAAGTTCTTCGCAAACTTTATCTCCACTATAAATTGAAGCCTCTCTTTCTTCAGAAAATCCCCCGTAGATTATTACAATTCTTTTACTCTTAAGGCTATCCTCTATTTTTTTAAAATTTTTTTTGAATTCAAGTATATTAATCATTTATCCCACGATACATTTTTTGTGTGTAGATATTCTTTCTTAACGCCAAAAAATTTTTGAGAGAATCGAATAGCTTTTTTGCGATCAAATTTTTTACAAGAAAAAATATCGATTAGCACACTATTCTTATTAAGAAAGGTATGGACAGAAATATGGGAAAAATCTATTATGACAAAAGCTGACAAACCCCCGTTTGAAAAATTTCCTTCGGCTATATACGGTCCGGCGATAATTTGCATCCCGATTAAATTAGTAATATTCCTTAAAAAAAACTCTATTTTTTTCTTGGATAAAATAAGGTCTTTATCTCCGTTTATTATATCTATAATAATTTGATAGCGTTGAGACAATCTATCCATTTCTCTCTACCCCCTTAATTATCCTGAATACGGAGAAATAAGTTTTTGTGAATATCGGTGAAGATTTCCTAGTACTTCTTATGAAAGATTACAGGCGCAAAATATAAGCCGGGAAAAGAGAAAGCACGGAAACCGCGATTTCTTTTCCTTGCTCGTCAAACACACGCGTCATTCCTATTTTTTGTCCAATACCGATTTTATACATACCAAAAATTTCCCCCTGCCTCTTATCTTAAAGAAAAAAATTAAGGGTGTCAAGAAAAGTAATAAGTAATAGCAGTCAGTAATAGAGTAATAAAGCAATAAGTAAGCAACAGAGAGCAGTTGGCTATGATGACCGCGCGATTAACTATGTGTAACTACATTGTAACCGCATCCGAATTGAAGACCAATAAAATCCGCGGGTGAGATTATTGCTTTATCTCAATATCCACGCCAGCCGGGAGGTCTAAAGAAGTTAAAGAGTCAATGGTTTTGGGAGTAGGGGAAAGAATATCAATTAAACGTTTGTGAACCCTTTGCTCAAACTGTTCGCGAGAGGTCTTATAGACAAAAGGAGAACGATTAACCGTGATTAAAGTGCGGTCAGTAGGCAAGGGAATCGGGCCCGAGACAATGGCCCCGGTTTTTTCCGCCACTTCAATAATCTGCTGCGCAGTTTTGTCAATAATGCGATAATCCCAGGCCTTCAGACGAATCCTGATTTTTGGCTTGGATTCTTCTTTGATTTCGGTTTTGG
>CAZKOU010000007.1:13267-14491 GCA_964554505.1 uncultured Candidatus Saccharibacteria bacterium | reverse complement strand
ATACAATAGATTCAATTCAGGTACAGCAATCAACCGCTAAGTAATACGCTAATTCAAGCCCCCCAAACCTTATACCCCTTTTTGGTATCTTCAATCAAAATCCCCTGTCTGGCAAACTGCTGGCGGATTTTATCTCCCTCCCCAAACTTGCCTTCCTGACGCAATTTCAACCGCTCGGCCAAAAGCCGTTTTTGCTCTTTGGTTAAATTAAGACGGCGCGGTTTTAGTTTAACCCCCAAAAGCGTTTCAATCAAGGCAAAATCGCCCTTGAATAACTTTGGCAGATATTTGGAAATTAAACTAATCGCCAAAGGCGTGTTGAAATCATTACTCAGGGCCTTGATAAACTCTTCTTTGAAACCGGACTTTCCCTTGCCCCCTTTGGCGTTCTGCCGACTGGCGCGCCATCTTAAAATCAAACTTTGGGATTGCTCAAAAATTTCATCTTTAATATCCAAAGGCCGGCTGTAATGCGTGGAAAGCAGAGCCAAACGGAGCACTTCGTAAGGATATTTTTTGAGCAAATCCTTAATCAAAATCACATTGCCCTTGGAACGCGACATTTTAACATTGTTAAGTAAAACGCTTCCGGTGTGGATAAAATAATTGGCCAAGGGCTTGCCAAACGCGGCCTTACTTTGCGCCACTTCGTTTTCGTGATGGGGAAAAATTAAATCCCCTCCCCCGCCGTGGATATCAAAGGGCTGACCCAGATATTTGGCGGAAATAACCGAGCATTCAATATGCCAACCCGGATAACCTTTCCCCCACGGCGAATCCCATTTAAGTAAATGAGAAGGGTCGGCTTTTTTCCAAAGGGCAAAATCCAGAAAATCTTTTTTGTCCAAGTCCTCTTTAATGCGCACGGCTTTTTTTAATTTCTGCCGGGATTGACCGGAAACTTCTCCGTAAGAACTAAACTTAGAAACATCAAAATAAACATTGCCATTTTTTTCATAAGCTATTTTTTTCTGTAACAGAATTTTAATATGTCGCAAAATATCTGGAATATGCTCACTGGCGCGCGCCACAATTTTAGGTCTGGCCACTTTCAAAGCGAGCATATCCTCAAAATGAGCTTTCTCGTAGAACCGGGCGATTGTTTCCGGCGTGGTTTTCTGTTTTTTGGCTTCTTTCTCAATCTTGTCTTCCCCGCTCTCGGCATCATCCACTAAATGCCCCACATCCGTAATATTCATAACATAATTGACATTAAAGCCCTGC
>CAZKOU010000007.1:0-13257 GCA_964554505.1 uncultured Candidatus Saccharibacteria bacterium | reverse complement strand
ACCACAAACATAAAGCCCCGCCTTGCCTGCCTTAATGGGGTCAAAAAGGCGGTTCTTAATCCAAATTTGGGGGGCTGTCTTTTTCATTCTCGATTTGTTCCTGAATCTCCGGGGAGTAAGCCGGGTCTTTGTTCGCTTCCTCGGGGTCAATATCCATAACTTCGGCCGGCTTTTGGCATTGCGGGCAAACAGGTTCTTTTCCTTCCCAATTGTCGTCCGGGCAAAAATATTTTGACATTTATATCCTATTTTCCAAGGCGCGGGTCAAGGTAATTTCGTCGGTGTATTCCAAACTGCCCCCTACGGGCAAACCGCGCGCCAGACGGCTGATTTTCATTTTATGCTTAAAAAAACGCGAATCATCCTTGATTTTCTTCTCTAAAAAAAGTGCGGTGGCCTCGCCTTCCAAGGATGGGTCCAATCCCAAAATCACCTCACTCACATTTTCCGTTGGCGCCAAAATTCTGTCAAGCAGTTCTTTGGTTCTGATATCTTCCGGGCCGATATCCAAAAGCGGGTTTAAAAGCCCCCCCAGCACGAAATATTGCCCCTGAAAACCGGTTTTTTCCAAAGCCACAATATCCAGTGGTTTTTCCACAATCATTAAAAGATTTGACTCGCGCTTTTGGTCCTGACAAATTTCACAAAATGACTCTAAGGATAAGTTAAAACAATTCTGACACTCTTTTAAGTTCTCTTTGAGGGAAAGAACAGCTTGTCCCAAAATTTTATTTTGCGAATCCGCCTTAGCCAATAAATAGAAAGTCAGTCGGGCCGCGGTTTTTTCGCCAATGCCCGGCAGTTTGGAGAATTCATCAATTAAATTCTGCACTGGTTCGGGAATGATTGACATATAAATTAAATCCGAAATTCTAAATCAAAAACAGGTCTTAAAACTTCTAATTATTCTAATTGACCTAATTGACCCAATCAATGACTAATGTCTAAATGTCTAATGTCTAATGAATTTCTTAATGTCTTAATTTTTAAACATTAAAGCATTAAAACATTGATTAGTTAAGCTTATATTCATAAAAAATTAGTCATTAGAATTTTTTTACAATTAAAATTAGTCATTGAAAATTATCTGTGAGATTTGTGTAATTTGTGTATTTGTGTATTATCTGGTTTTGTCCAGCTGGCGAATTTACATTTGGGATATTCAGAACAACCGTAGAATAGTTTGCCGCGCCGGGTTTTGCGTTCAATCACTTCTCCATTTTTACATTCCGGACAAGCCATTCCTAAAGAATTAATAATCTGCTTGGTGTTTTTGCAATCCGGATAGCCGGAGCAAGCCAGAAAACGACCGAAACGGCTCATCTTAATCACCATTGGTTTGCCGCACTTTTCGCACTTTTGTTTTGGCGCGTCTTCCTTAAACTCTTCTTTTTTAACTTCCTTTTCCTTTTTCAAAAGTAAAACAATAAAGGGCTCCCAGAATTCCTTTAAGGTTTTGAGGTAGGTTTTTTTGCCTTCGGCGATTTGGTCCAAGTCCTTTTCCATTTCCGCGGTAAAGTTAGTGTCCACGATTTTAGGGAAATGCTTGACCAAAATATCATTAACCTTAAAGCCGACTTCGGAAGGATATAAGGCGCGGCCGTCTCTTAAAACATAACCCCTGTCCTGAATAGTGGCAATAATCGGCACATAAGTGGACGGACGGCCAATACCGTGTTCTTCCAAAATTTTAATTAAACTGGCTTCAGTGTAACGCGGCGGCGGCTGGGTTTCGTGTCTTATTTTATCCAATTCTTTAAGAATTAAAACCTGTCCCTTTGTCAAAGCCGGCAAAGTAGCGGTTTCAATTTTGATGGGATAAATTTTACTCCAGCCGTCAAACGCCACGCTCTGGCCTGTGGCGTGAAAAAGATATTCTTTCTTATCTTTACCATCGGCCTGAATATCTACTTCCTGTTTGGCTAAAATCAGAGGATTCATTTGCGAAGCCACAGTCCGGGCCCAAATTAATTCATAAAGTTTTTGGTGAGCAAATGAAAAGTTAGCTTGTGCCACGGTCGTGGTTTTAGCATAAGCGGGACGAATGGCTTCGTGCGCTTCCTGCGCGCGCGGTGTTTTGGTGCGAAAAACGCGCGGCTTTTCCGGCAGATAATCTTTGCCCCACTCTTTTTCTATAAACTGCCGAATGCTGCTTACGGCCGTCAAAGCTAAGCTGGTGGAGTCCGTGCGCATATAAGTGATTTTGCCGGCTTCGTATAAATCCTGCGCTAACTTCATGGTCTTTTTGGCTGAAAAGCCCAAGCGGTGCCCGGCTTCCTGCTGTAAGGCAGAAGTATTAAAAGGCGCAAAAGCATAACGTTGTTCCGTTTTATCTGCTAAAGACACGACCGTGTACTTAGCAAGTGTCAGATTATCAATAATTTTCTCCGCCTCTTTGGCGTTTTTAAGAGCCAGTTTGTCTAATTTCTTGCCTGCAACGGATGCCAAAAAAGCCCTAAAACCGGCGAAAACCGCTTCTATACTCCAATATTCTTGGGCCTTAAAATCTTCAATTTCCCTCTCACGCTCCACAATCAGCCGCAAAGCCACGGACTGCACGCGGCCCGCGGAAAGCCCCCGAAAAAGTTTTTTCCACAGAAAAGGAGAAAGTTTGTAGCCCACCAAGCGGTCTAGGACCCGTCGGGCTTGCTGGGCTGAAACCAAATCCAGATTAATCTGGCGCGGCTCTTTAAGCGCTTTGGCAAGCGCCTCTTTGGTAATCTCGTGAAAAGTAATACGTTTGAACTTGCCGTTTGGCTCTTTTATAGATTCCAAAATATGCCAAGCAATGGCTTCTCCCTCGCGGTCAAAGTCCGTGGCTAAAAAAACGCTCTGGGCTTTTTTGGCTTCTTTCTTGATTAAATTAAGGGACTTCACGGCTCTGGGAATAGTCAGATACTTTGGTTCAAAACCATTTTTAACATCCACGCCCAAAGTACTGGCAGGCAAATCGCGCACATGACCAAAAGAAGCCAGCACTTGATAATCCGGGCCCAAGAAACTGCCTAAAGTTCGGCTCTTAGCGGGTGATTCAACGACAACGAGAAAACTCATTTATTCCTACTTTTTTAATTAATCCTTTAAGTTCTAAAATGAGAAGCAAACCGGCGACTTTGGACGCGGTCAAACCGGAACTGATGATTAAAAAATCCATCTGGCGCGGCTCTTTGGCTAAAAGCCCTAAAATCATTTCTTCTTCTTTGGTTGGGGAAAAAACAAAGGCCTTCTCTTTTTCTTCTTGCGGCAAGTCCAACGCTTCTATAATATCATTAAAAGAAGTGGCAGGTAAAGCGCCTTTTTTAATCAGCCAGTTTGTGCCTTGGCTATTTTCATTATAAATGGAACCCGGCACAGCCAAAACATCGCGGTTGTATTCCAAAGCCAGCCGCGCTGTAATCAAAGAGCCGGAAAGCCGGCCGGCTTCAATCACCAATGTGGCACGGGAAAGCCCGGCAATAATGCGGTTGCGAGCCGGAAAATTAGCCGGATAAGCCGGCGTGCCCGGCGGGTATTCCGAAACAATGGCGCCATTGTTTTTCAAAATTGCTTCGGCTAATTTCTGATGAGAAGAAGGATAAACCCGGTCAATGCCGCAGCCCAAAACCGCGATAGTTCTTTTCTTCCCCTTGAGCGCGGCTTGATGGGCTAAGGCGTCGATGCCCAAAGCTAATCCCGAGACAATGGTTAAATTGGCCTGACTCAAGGGCAAAAAAAAATCCCTAACCACCTGCGCGCCGTAAGATGAATACTTGCGCGCGCCGACCACGGCCAGACAATTCTCTTCGTCCGGAATAATTTTTCCCTTGACAAAAAGTTTGGCGGGCCGGTCTGGAATTTGCTTCAAAAGAAAGGGATAATTTTTATCCTTGTCAACTAAAATTTGATAGTCCATTACTCCATTTTTCCACAATTTGGCGGCTTGACGCAAAAAGAAACACTGTGGTTAGATATAAAAGGGTCTGCACCTTTTTTGAGAGGGACTGTCCTCCGAGGCGCCTTGCCAAAGGAGGATTTTTTGTGGGGAAAAAAGGAGGAGTGGCTGGAAATGAAAAAAGAGTGTCAGTGTCCCGCGCCCGGATGTACAGGAAAAATTCGGTTTAGTTTTACTGATCAACGCGCTTCTTGCGAAAACCGAAAATGCGGCCTTTACTTCGCTCTTGTTTTTACGCCCGAAATAGGTGAATTAGAGGCAAACCCTGATGGTACATATCAGTGCCATATAACGGGAAAAATCACTCTAACAAGAATCGGCAGACACGGTCAAAACGAATCCATCAAACCAGAATGGCTGTCTTGTCCAAAAACGAAGGAGGTAGCTTCCCCATGACCTTTGATAGATACATCATCCTGCCAAACGGAATAGTAATAATAACCAAAGCGAGGATTTGGGACCACTGGGAAAACAGCGAGTTGCAAATCACGAACGAGTCCCTTCTACCCATCATTCAAAAAACGCTGTCCGGATTCTTAGAGCGCAACGCAGTCCCTCTGGCTCCAGGAAAAGAAAACTGGTGGGAAGAAATCTGGCGCCTTGAAGGAAAAGAGCTTATTTTCTACGGACGAGCCCGGCAAACCCTACACCCGTTGTGGCCGGTTGATACAGAAAATAGCTTCATCACCTCTCTTCCCATAAGCGGCCAACTTGAAATCCTCTCCGTTTCTTCTCTCGCCCGGAAAACATTAGAAACACTCTCCGGGGATACGCCTTGAGGCATTCTGCGCCCGTGGAATGCCTTATTTTTTTACTCAACCCACGACCGTTGATTGAGTTAATGGTCGAGGTATTGACATCTTTTTTGAAATGTGATATAAAAGGATTGAATAGGAAGTGTTCCGCGCACTTGTTTGAGGATGGTCCCCCTCCTTCCATTCTCGACTTGCGCGCGGGACTCTCTCTATTACTCTACGGCAATTCCCATACTCTTGGCTGTGCCGCTGACGATTTTTTCGGCTTGACCAACATCTTGCGTGTTCAAGTCCTCCATTTTTTCAAGAGCGATTTCTCTGATTTGTTCTTTGTTTATTGTCGCCACCTTCTCTCTTAGGGCTTGCGCCGCCCCTTTTTCCAAGCCAACCGCTTTTTTTAATAAATAAGAAACCGGCGGCTTTTTGAGCCGAAAATCAAAAGTGCGGTCCTCATAAACCGTAATTTCGACAGGAATAATCCCCTCCATCTCTTGTGTCTGCTCGTTAAATCTCTGGGTAAAATCCACGATATTCAGACCGTGCTGACCCAGCGCCGGCCCCACCGGCGGCGCGGGCGTGGCTTCTTTAGCCGTAATTTGCAATTTGATTATTGTCTTTATTTTCTTGGCCATAGTTGTTTCACAAAAAATCTGCCTACCTATTACTCTATTACTCTATTGCTCTATTGCTCTATTGCTCTATTGCTCTATTACATTTTCTTCACCTGCAAATAATCCAAAGTCAGCGGTGTTTCGCGGCCAAACATTGAAATAACTACCTTGACCTTACCCTTTTCTTCATCCACCTGCTCCACTTTACCCTCAAATCCACGCAAGGGTCCATCGTTAATCCGCACTAAATCTCCCTCAATAAATTCAATCTTATACCTAGGCTCGTCTTCCTGCATCTTGGATAAAAGTTTTTTGACTTCCTCTTCCTGCATAGCCGTGGGGTGCACGCCCAAGCCAATAAAACCAGTTACTTTGGGCGTGTTGCGCACCACATACCACGAATCGTCCGTAACAATCATTTCCACTAAAACGTATCCGGAAAAAACTTTCTTATCCAACACCTGCTTTTTGCCATCTTTAATGACCACTTCTTTTTCTTTGGGCACAACAACATTAAAAATCATATCCTGCATACCAAATGTCTGGATGCGCTGTTTTAGATTCTCCGCCACTTGGTCTTCAAAACCAGAATGGGTGTGAATAACATACCAACCGCGCTCGCCGCGCTGTTTTTTAAGAGTAGGTTTTTTTGCTTTGGGTTTAATTTCTTCGATTTTTTCTTCTGTCATTTTACCTAATGATAATAACCTGCAAAAGCCAGGAAAGCAAGTAGTCGGCCGCGGCGACAAAAGCGGTAATTATAATCATAGTTACCAAGACCACGACCGTGTGGTTAATAATCATATTTTTTTTGGGCCATTCGGTTTTGCGAAGCTCTGCGATTGACTCTCTGACATATTGAATGGGCCAAGTTAAACTTTTTATCATTTAATTTCTAAAATTTTAACTCTGCTTTGCATTTGCCGGGCGCCTTTTTTACGCGTGTATCTGGTTTTGTGCCGAAATTTTAAAATTTGAACTTTTTTACCCTTAAACTCTTCTAAAACTTTGGCTTTAACCTTGCGTCCGGCTAAAATATCCGACCACTCAATTTCTTTTTCTGGCTCTTCGGCAAGGTGCGGCACAATTAAAACTGCGCCTTCTTTAACCTTAAACTGCCGCCCGCCGGTTTTAATGACTGCGATATTTTCCATTTCTCTTTTAGATTACAATAAATAATTCTCTAAGTCAACCTAAACCCCTTGCACGTCAGTGATTTCATATCCGTCAAATCTAAAACCGAATCTTCTTGTGCCGGACATAAATGCTTTGCGCAATGCCGATAACAATAAAAGAAGAAATCAGCGCCGAACCGCCGTAAGAAACAAAAGGCAGTGGAACGCCGGTAACCGGGAGCATCGCCAGGTTCATTCCCACATTGATAAAAATTTGAAAAAGCCACAAAATCCCGACAGTCAAGGCGAAAAAATAGCCAAAACGGTCCTGGGCTAAAGCCGCAGTGCGAAACAAGCGATAAACCAGTAAAAAAAGAATGGAAATAAGAATAAGAGAACCCAAAAAGCCGGTTGATTCGGCAAAACCGGCAAAGATAAAGTCCGTGGAAGCCACGGGCAAAAAATTGAGAACCGACTGCGTGCCCTGACCAAAGCCCTTGCCGAAAAATCCGCCGGAGCCCACGGCAATCACGCTCTGCTGCACATTGTAACCCGAACCGTAAGGGTCTTTTTTGGGGTTTAGAAACACGACGATTCTTTCCTTTTGATAGGGCTTTAAGCGCGCCAATGTAATTGGCGAACTAACCAGAACCAAGGATAAAACAGCCATTATTTGCCATTTTTTCACTGGCGCGTGTAAAAAAAGAATAAAACCAGTCAGAAGAATAATGCTCGCGGTGCCCAAATCCGGCTCTTTCATAATCAAAAAAACACTCAACCCCAGCAGAACGAAGGAAAAGAACAGTTTGGAAAAACTGACATTCAGACGCTCCTCCGCGCTCTTGGCCAAAAAACCACTCAAGAAAATAAAGAGAATAATTTTGTAAAACTCCGAGGGTTGAAAGCGCCAAAAACCAAAATCAATCCAGCGCCGCGCACCAAAACTGGCCTCTCCCAAAAACAAAACCAAAACCAAACTTAAAACCCCCAACAAAAGCAACCACCAGCTAACTGCTCTTAAAGCGCGGTAATCCAGCGCTGTAAATAAAAGCATAAGAAAGATGCCGAATAATCCAAAAGAAAACTGCAGCCAAAAAAGCTGGGGTTGGCTTTGAAAATTTAGGGTGTAAATTTCTGCCAAGCCGGCAATCCAAATCAATATGGGAAACAAAAATAAAAAAGGGTCAACGGTTTTAAGCCAGCGAAATTGTAATAGGTTCTTCATTGACCAAAATTTCCTTTTTATGTTTGGCTTCAATTTCTAAAACCAATTCCAGCCGCGCGCTGGCCGCGATTTTATTTTTTCTGTCTTTTAAAAGTTTAGATAAGGCCTTGCTTTTGGGTTCCAATTTAGCCAAGAGACGGTCGTTGATTTGGTAACCAAAGCCCTTTCTTAAATCCATAATCTGACGGATAAGTTCTCTCTCCAAACCCATTTGCTTAAGTTCAGCCGTCATTTTCGTGTCTAATTTTACTTTGAATTCTGGCGAGGTTTTTATTTTTCTTATTTTCAGCACATTTACTTCAGCGGCCACGATTTCCAAAATGGACTTCCCTAAAACCGGGCCTTCAAAACTTGCCACAGCAAGCGGCTGGCGGACTTTAATCCCGGCTTTGCTTCTTAGGCCTAAAATCGCTTCGGCTAATTGGCGCGCCATTGCCATTTGTTGGTTAAGTTTGGGGTTGATTAATTTTTCTTTGGCTTTGGGCCAATTGGATAAATGGACCGAAAAAGGCATTTCCTTGGCGCGTAAGCCCTGCCAGACCTCTTCGGATAAAAAAGGTGTCAAGGGGGCCAAGAGTTTTGAAGTTCCCAAAAGCACTTCTTTCAATGTTCCAAAAAAACCCTTTGTGAAACGGCCGCGGCTGCGGCGCACATACCAGTTGGAAAGCATCTCCAAAAAATTTTCTATTTGGCGCGCGGCTTCCACAATTTTATATTGGTTAAAATTATTGGTTACCTCTCTAATTAAAAGATTATATTCCGACAAAAGCCACTGGTCTAAAATATATTTTACTGACGCGACGGTCGTCTGCTCGGCAGAGGACTGACAAGAGGCGAGTTTAATTTTCAAATAAAGAAAACTGTTCCGGAAAAAACGCTGCCAACGGTTGGCCGAGTTTCGTAAGTCCTCAAAAGAGAAACGGATATTCTCGCCAATCTGCGTAGCAGTGTAAAAATAAAAACGCAAGGCGTCCGCGCCAAATCGTTCTAAGACAAGACCCGGCTCCACCATATTGCCGCGGGACTTGCTCATTTTCAAACCCTTTTCGTCCAAAACCAAGCCGTGCGAAAGCACATTTTTGTAAGGCCTCTCTTTTGAAAGCGCCGTAGCCACGGCTAACAAAGTGTAAAACCATCCCCGTGTTTGGTCAATACCCTCGGCAATGTAATCCGCCGGGTAAAAATCCGGGTATTCTTTGACGGCAAAAGGCATAGCCCCGGAATCAAACCAGACATCAATAACTTCCTCTACTCTCTTGGCTTGGCCGTTGCATTTTTCACATTTCAAAACAATCTCATCCACAAAAGGCCGGTGCAAATCCAGTTCTTTGGTTTTAGGAAAACTAAAGGCCTTTTTTTTCAACTCGCTGATACTGCCCACCACCATTTTTTCGCCGCATTTTTGGCAAATCCATATTGGCAAGGGCGTTCCCCAAAAACGTTGACGGGAAATTGCCCAGTCCTTGGCTTCTTTGAGCCATTCGCCGAAGCGGCCTTGCTTCAAATGGCCGGGAATCCAGTTAATTTTTTGATTGGCGGCAATGAGTTCTTTTCTTAAAGAACTCATCTTAATAAACCACGAATCCATTACCTGATAAATTAAGGGAGTACTGCAGCGCCAGCAAAAAGGATAAGTATGGGTGATTTTTTCTGATTTAAACAAAAATCCGCGGCTGGCTAAATTGTCTAAAATAATGGCATCCGCTTCTTTAAAATAAGTACCTTTTATATTCAACTCCGCTATATTTTGGCTAAACTTCCCTTCTCTGTCCAGATAATTAACCAAAGGAAGACCTCTTTTTTGACTTAATTCAAAATCATCCTCCCCAAAAGCCGGCGCAATATGCACAATGCCTGTCCCCTCCTCCAGAGAAACAAAGTCCTCTGAATATACTTGATAGGCGGTCGTATGGTCAGTTAGCTGATAGAGCGGTTCGTACTTTAGCCCCACTAAATCTTTGCCCTTTACTTGTTTGACGACCGTTGTTCCAGTACCAAAAATTTCTAATCGGTCTTTAGCCAAAATTAAATTTTCGTCATTATGTCGCAAAATAACATAGTCGGCCGCAGGATTAACGACTAAAGCCACATTACCCGGCAAAGTCCAAGGGGTCGTGGTCCAAACCAAAAAAGAGGTGTTAGGTGGTAGGACATAGGATTTAGAATTTTGAATTTTAAACCTTAAATAGACAGAGGGGTCTTCGGCTTCAGCGTAACCCTGCGCCAATTCAAAAGAGGAAAGTGGGGTTTGACAGCGCGGACAATAAGGCACGGTTTTCTGGCCCTTAAAAAGAAACCCTTTTTCATAAATCTCTTTAAAAGTACCCCATAAACCCTCAATATAACTATTTTCATAAGTAATGTAAGGGTTTTTCAGAGTCAGCCAGAAACCAATGCGCCGCGTTAAATCCTCAAAATCCTTCTTAAAACCAAAGACCATTTCGCGGCACTTTTTATTGAACTTGGCAATGCCGTATTTTTCAATCTCGGTTTTGGTCTTAAAGCCCAATTGCTTTTCCACCTGCAGTTCAACGGGCAAGCCGTGCGTATCCCATCCCGCCCGGCGCTTAACATAAAAACCCTGCATTGTTTTGAAACGGCAGATGGCGTCCTTAAAAACGCGGGCTAAAACATGGTGAATACCCGGCTTGGCATTGGGAAACGGCGGGCCTTCCCAAAAAACGAATTTGGGCCGGTTTTTTCGCTGGCTCAAGGATTTTTCAAAAATTTTGCGTTTTTCCCAAAAATTAAGGATTTCTAATTCATTCATAATTATCTAAGGTCTGATTAAGCAATTTATCGGCTTCAAAATTTTTTTTACGAGGCAGGGTTTGAAAACTAACCCTGCCGCCTAATTTTGAAACCATGCTTAAAACCTCCAAGTAAAGCGGTTTTAATTCGCTGTTTTTCACTTTGTAACTCTGGTTTAATTGATTAACTACCAACTCGGAGTCCAAAAAAAATTTGATTTCAGGCGCCTTTAGTTTTTGTTTTTCAAAGTAGCGTAAGGCCTCTAAAACCGCCAGATACTCGGCTTGGTTATTGGTGAAATTCTCGCCCAAATAACGGCTGAACTCGGCTAGGTTTTTTCCGGCCTCGTTTTTGACCACCACGCCCACCGCGGCTTTGCCCGGATTTCCCCTTGACCCGCCGTCTGTATAGACAAAAAATCTTGATTCGTTCTCCCGCAGTTTTTCGCTTTTCATTTTTAGATTTTAATTTCTAATCCTCTCCCCTACTCTACCCTATTTATCTCGGCCGTTCAAGAAATCGGCCGGAAGTTACTAAAAAATTACCGGGAAATTGTTAGGACTTGTTAGGGTGAAATATTGCCTGTTGGGGCCGAAGAAGTAGTCACTAAAGCATAATCAAAAACCGAAATCAAAGCCCCGCTCTGGCGGTCTACAGTGGCAACGAGGCGGCGTTGGACGCTGCCGGCGGTACCAATAGATTCAATGGTGGTGGCGCCGGTGTCGATTTTCTGGCTTGAATTCGAACTCGTAGGAACAATATTCAATCCGCTCAACCCAGTTTTTAATGGTCTTAACCGTAGCTTTTGCACATTAACGACATCAAAATTTGATTCTGAAGATTGCGAAGGACCGCCAATAAATTTAAGGTCGCTCACGCCGCCAACAAAAACCTTAATCACTTCAATTTTTGCCGTAATATCGGGCGTTCCTTGCCAACTCCACCCTATATTAACCGAGGTCAAACTTTGACCCTCAAGGTTAACTTCCATGGCTTCGTCTACCTTAATTTCCGTGGTCTTATTAAATTTATCGCCTAAAAAGTTACTCTTCCACTGATACTTTGCACTATTACTTAAGTCCGCCCAAGAACTAAAACTTCCAAACGACCGGTTATTCTTATCCCCCCGATAAGCCATCAGCCCCCTCTCAATCCCGGCCTCGGCGGCGTAGAAAGCGATTTGAGAATCCTCGGCGCGCCGGGATTGGCGCATTTCCAAAACGGTTAAAGAAGCCGCGCCGAAAATTGCCGCGGTAATGGCGGTGATAGCCAGTAAACTGATAATTAAAGCGCTTCCTTTTTTCATTGGTATTGATACTTTTGATAATTGCGTAAAGTGACCGTGGTTTGATATTGCGTTCCGCTGATTGTCATTTGAATGGTCACAAACGGCTGCTTGGTGGCATTGGAAATGGTGGCGTAGCCGGAAAAAGAAAGGTTGGTAATTTTTGAATCAGGGTTAGAATCGGAAAGATAAGTCAGTTGGGGGGGAATACCGCACCCAATAACAACAGTCAGTCGGCCATCATTAATGCTATAACACTTAAGTGTTCCATCCTGCGTTTTAATTTTTAAAGTCGAGGTCGAGCCCGTAGGAAATTCAACCGTCTTTGCCATCCGGATTTCCCGGCTCATTTCCTCCAAAGGAAAACGTGAAACATAAGTGGACAGGGAACTGCCCGTGGTTTTTCGCTGAATTTTCAAAACCTGCGTAAACCCGGCCATTGCAATCAGCATCACGCTGACAAAAATAGTGGAGGCGAGTAAAATTTCAATTAAAGTAAACCCCTTGCGAACCCTTTTCATTCTTCCTGCCTCCAGTTAGTTAAGATGGTTTCTAAAATCACTGATTTTTGGCCGGATTCTAACCAGCTAACCGTGACCGTGGCTTTAATTTCATCTACGATAGTATTGTCAAAATCAACCTTGCGAGTGAAAAAATTGTTGTGAAAAGTTGGAGAATTTAACTTTATTACCCATTTTTTCAAAGTAGTGTCATAATCCACTCCGTGACCAGAAGAATTTAAATCCAAACTCTCCTTCCATTCTGTGGCTCTGTCCGCGTCCAACACATTAGTATCCCGAATTGCCCGCACTCCCTCCAGCCCTTCCTGCGCAATTTGAAAGGCCTGGGTTCGGGTTTGATTGACAGTAGCCGCGCGCAAGGAAATCCGACCCAAAGAAACCACACCAGCCAAAACTAAGGTTAAAATACCGGCGGCTAAAACGGTTTCCAATAATCCAAAGCCCTTTTTCATAAAATCTCCACTAAGCCGCTTTTAGGCGAAACTTTAAGCTCTTTTGTTCCCCCGCTAACAAGAGAAAATTGGATAATTAAATCTTGAACTAAATCTTGACTTAGACCGTTACGGTCAATTTCAATAATTTTCCCGTTCTCGGCAACGGAAAATCTAATCCTAAACTTCGTTGGGCAATTATCAGGCGGATTAGCCACCACCGGCAATTGATAACTCTTGATCCAAGATTCCACTCCGCCTTGAAAAACAAACAAGTTCGCCGTACAAAGAGTGTTGGGCTCTGGCTCTAGGGGTGTAAAACCTTTAATCTCGTAATAATCCGGATTACTACCGGCTGACGGCGCTAAAGCCATTGATTTGGCTTCCAAAATAGCGGACTTAACTTGCTCGGCGGCTTGATTTAACTGCCTTTTCTGGCCATAATTACGAAAAGCCGGCACGCCCACAGCCGTAAATAAAGCAATAAGAGAAATGACCACCAAAAGTTCGATGAGAGTGAAACTCTGTCGCATTATCCTCCTATGTCGTAAGTTGTCGAATCACCGGACGAAAGATCGTTTGCCGCTTCGCTGTGAGTGCCTTCCAGCCGGGAACGTAAAGCATAATTACTC
>CAZKOU010000006.1:11143-19276 GCA_964554505.1 uncultured Candidatus Saccharibacteria bacterium | reverse complement strand
AAAACCACCAAAAAGCCCCTGCCCCTATCCATTGTGCGCGTGTTTGATGGGGAAGGAAAACTAAAACAAACCGCAATAACCGACGATAATGGCCGCTACAATCTCTTAGTTAAGCCGGGCAAATATCGGCTGGAGGTGATTAAGGAGGGCTTCCAGACCAAGCTGCTGAAAGAAAAAGAAGTGCTCGGACCCCTCGGCGCCTATATTGGCGAGGATGTGGCGCTTGAACCGCGCTAATCTAAACAGGACTTAATTTTAAAAAAATTCCAAAATTACCACAAAATTACCACTTTTCTGAAAATTTCTCTATTTTTCAATCTGTTAATTTTCCCTCCCATACTGCTATCGCAGTATGGGACACAATAATCAATAATCTTGAATAATCTTGATTGTGATTGCAATCATTAAAAAATTACTTTAAAATATGGATGAAATCTAAAAAACCTGGCCACGTGCCCGAGCAGTCAGGGAGCGCTCTGCAAAAGCGCTTTACGCCGGTGCAAATCCGGCCGTGGCCTCCAAAAAGTTCAAAATGGCGAAGGGTCTGTCTGGCGGAGCCAGATCTCGCTCCGCGGGACAAATCCTCGCACGGCGGTTTCCTGCGAAGCAGGATCCCGCTTCGCGGGACAATTTCGGTCCACGCCTCCACCTCGCTACGCTCGGCGCAGGCTCAAAAATCAATAAGTTTACACTAGACGACCAATAGGAGATAAATGTCCAAACACAAGAAAAAATTTCGGGCAGAAGTTTACCAAAAATTATTAAGCCAAACCGCGCCCCAAGAAAAACCGGAAATTAAACCAGAAGACAAAACCGAAGCAGGCAGGGTGGTCTTTAAAACAGAGCCCACTAACAACACGACCGTCGCGGCAGTAAAAGATTCTTCTCCGGTGGTTTTGGAAGTGAAAAAAATAATGTTAGTGATGAGTTTGCTCGCTGCGCTCTTAATTGTTTTTTACATTTTAGAAATAAAAACGCCGCTTCTTCACAACTTTGGCGATTTACTTTTGAAATTTTTCCGGGTCTCTTAATCTCGCTTCGCGAAACAAAGTTCTGACGAGCATTAGCGAGGCAGGTTCTTAATTTTGAGCGTAGCGAGAAACAAGGTTCTGCCGAGCGATAGCGAGGCAGGTTATTAATTCTGGACCACAATGACCCGCGCCGGGCCGCTGGCGTCTTCTCCCGTCCAGTCGTGGATTGCCTCCATCAAAACATCATATTTGTAAACAAAATCCGCGCCCTTGCGTGTGCCCGGGTCGTTGGTTATAAATTTATCGGAAGTATAACCCTTAATCACCAACATATGGTAAATAGGGCCGGGTTGCTTGAAAAAAGGATTTTTGAGCTCCCGACCATTAGCTGGCGCCACGACCGGATGATGAGCAACCACTTCTTTTTTAATCTGCTGAACAGTCGGCTTTTCCAAAATTTGGGTTTTCAAACCGTAATATTCGCTTAAAATCCGGGCGGTCTCCAGAGCCGTGGTGTCTTCAAAAAAACCGAATTTTTCTTTCTGCCAAGCAATCAATTTTTGCAATTCTTCCTCCGCGTCATCCGGACCGTCAATTTTTTGTTTCTTAAAATAGCGCGCGACCATTAAAACCGCGGCTTCTTCGCAGGTCTGCTCGTGAACCGCGTCCCAAATAGCGTGCGGCGCCTGCGAGGTGAAAGGAATATCCAGATTGAACTCAAAAGGCAGAGCTTCTTCTTTTGGCGTTGGCGAAATTTTTGCTTTCTCTTTTGAGACATCAACCTTTTCTGATTCCAGCGCCACAACCGGCTGACCCTCCACTGGCGGCGGCAAGGATTGCCTCTCTTGACCACGAACAAAATAAAAAGCAAGAGCAAGAAGTAATAAAAAAAGTACAAAAAACAGCAGTTTAAAACTTAGAAATTTGGATTTGGACATTGTTTAGAAAAGCTCATATTCGTAGGATTTAGGATTTAGGATTTAGGATTTTTAGTTAGTAGTATTCTTTCTCCGGCGGCCGGTACTGCAGGGCTTCGGCAATGTTATCTGATATAATATCCGCGCTTCCAGCTAAATCAGCAATGGTCCGCGATATTTTCAAGACGCGATGATAGGCGCGACCAGACAAATTAAGTTTACTAATGGCTTCTTTGAGAACATTAAGGCACTTTTCGTCCAAATTCAGATATTTTTTCAAATCCCGGGGCTTCATTTCACTATTTAAGCAAAAGGGCTCTTCCTTAAATCGTTGTTTTTGAATGGCGCGCGCCTGAATTATTCTTTCCCGGATTTGGGCGGATTCTTCCGCCACTTTTTCCTCCAAGAGTTTATCCTGCGCCACGCGAGGCACTTCAATATGAATATCAATCCTGTCTAAAAGAGGTCCGGAGATTCTTTTTTGATAGTTTAAAATCTGGGCCGGGGAGCAGGTGCAATCTTTCAAAGAATCGCTCAAATAGCCGCAGGGGCAAGGGTTCTTGGCCGCGGCCAAGATAAAAGAAGCCGGGAAAGTAACCGCGCCAGCGGCGCGCGAGACCGTGACCACGCCATCTTCCAGGGGCTGACGCAGGGCCTCCAAAACCGAGCGGGGAAACTCGGGCAATTCATCTAAAAACAAAATGCCGCGGTGCGCCAAAGTAATCTCGCCGGGTCGGGGATTGACTCCGCCGCCCACCAAAGCCACATTGGAAGCCGTGTGATGGGGCGCGCGAAAAGGCGGAGAAACCATTACGCCAAAAGAAGAAGGCAGTAAGCCGGTCACGGAATAAATCTTGGTTACTTCCAAAATTTCTTCCCGGGAAAGGGGCGGCAGAATGGAAGGAAGTGAGCGCGCAAGTAATGTCTTGCCCGCGCCCGGGGGTCCGGACATCAAGATATTGTGCCCGCCGGCCGCTGCCACCTCCAAAGCCCGTTTGGCGTTTTCCTGACCAGTCACATAAGCAAAATCATAATCAAAATGAGCGGTAGGGGAGGGGAGTGGCTGGGGCGAGAGGGGCTTAATTTCCTTGACATCATTCAAAAAAGCCAAAAAATCAGCCAGACCCTCCAAGGGGAAAATTTTAATTTTGGTGACTAAGGAGGCCTCGGCCGCGTTGGCGGCCGGCAAAAAAACCGCCTCAAACTTTTTTTGCCGGGCCATTAATAAAGCCGCTAAAACCCCGCTCACCGGCCGAAGGCGGCCGTCCAGCGCCAATTCACCCAAAAAAAGGGAACGGCCCGGAATTTTTTCCGATTTAATCGTCTCGTTAGCTAACAACACGGCCGTGGCTACAGCTAAATCAAAACTGCTGCCTTCTTTTTTCAAATCCGCCGGCGCCAAATTAACGGTTAAACGGTGTCTGGGAAACTCGGCGTGCGAATTATTAATCGCGCTTCGGATTCTTTCCTTGCTTTCAGAAACCGCTTTGTCCGGCAAGCCCACGATTAAAAAATTCGGCAGACCGCGGCCAATGTCGGCTTCCACTTCCACTAAAAAACTATCTAACCCCACGGTCGTGGCGGAGTAAACTTTCGTCAAATTCATATAGCGCTCTTAATTTTATTGTATCATTTCGTCAGAAAAAAATTCACGGCCGCCTCTGCCTGTTTTTGAGTTTTAATCCACTTTATTTTTCGATATCTCTTAAGCCAAGTCAATTGCCGCCGGGCAAAAGCATGGCTGGCGAATTTCAATCTCAAAAGCATCTCTTCTTGGGTGTATTTGTGGTCCAAAAAATCCACAATATAGCGGTACTCCAAGCCCAGATTTTTTAACCATTCTTGAGAAACTCCAGAGTGAATTAAATCTTTTACCTCCTTAATCATCCCTTGCTCAATTCGTTTATCCACACGCTCATCAATGCGGCGATAAAGTTCTTTTCTTGGTATTTCCACTTCTAAAATTAAAAAGTTAAATCGGGGTTTTGGATTTCTTATTTTGGGTATAGATTCCTTGGTTTTCAGAACAATTTCTAAGGCCCGAATTATGCGTCGACGATTTTTAGCGGTTCTTTGAGCTGATTTTGGGTCAATTTTCAAAAGTTTTTGATATAGGTATTCGGTATTTTCTTTTTCCAATTTTTGGCGCAATCTTAAGTTCGGCTTGACTTGGGGAAAATTAATATCATACAAAATTGAGTCCAGATAATATCCGGTGCCTCCGACCAAAAAAGGAAATTTGCCGCGATTTTGAATGTCCTTGATTGTTTTGAGGGCTAATTTTTGAAATTCCACGACCGAAAAATCTTCTTGGGGCTCTTTAATATCAATTAAGTGCTGTTTGAGGATTTTATCTTTAGCCGTGCCGATATCCAACCCTTTGTAAACCTGCCGCGAGTCCACCGAAATTACTTCACCCTTGAATTTTTTAATTAGCGCTTTGGCTAAATCGGTTTTGCCCGACGCCGTGGGCCCGACAATCGCAATAATTTTATCCATATTTCCATAATAACAAAAAAGAGCTGCCTTGCGGCCAGCAAGGCAGCTTCCAGAATTTCTGCTTTGCCAGAAAGATTCTTAAAATCCTTCTGGCTCAATTCTCAACAGGGAAGCAATGGCCGGTCTTAAGGGTGGAGGCACCCTTTTTAGGGGCTTCTTACTGCCCCTTATTTGATCGACTAATGCCCTACGCGCGACCACCCAAAGAGGGTCGCCTTTTTTGCCTCCCCAATGGTACCAGCCGTTTCCGTTGTCCGGAATTCCATTGGGTTCGAGTTTCCCCTCAAGTCCCTTTAATCCGACGGCGAACCGGTGAACACTTTCGAACCTTCCTTGTTTTGGCATTTTTCCAAGGTGCGCATTCTCCCCACCGCCAAGCCAGCTTGCGCTCGCTGGCCGTCACTACCGCCTGCCAATCCGCCTTGATTTGCCGGTCTGGCGCTTGCCACCCGGCCGCTGGGAACCATTAGCCCTTTTCGTGGGCCATTGCTTTTTTGTCTCCTCTGGGGTCGTCTCGCCGTTTCCCGACAATCCAATCTCTCCTCCGCCTCGTCCTCGCCGTTGCTTTTGAGACCTCGGTTTTCGAGCCAAAAAACCACCTCCCTTCCAACAAAAATCCCGCCTAAAAAGAGGGGGTTATTTTAAGTTATCATTCCTTCTTTCCACTGTCAAGAGCGCGAGTTGATTTTTTTTGAATCAACTTCACTAAATCAAAAACTCCCCGGCCCCCTACCTTCATTTTCGGCTTGGATTTTTCTTTAACCAATTTTTCTTCTACTTCTTCTAATTCCGCCCAGTCAATTTTTTTCTTCATCCTAATTAACCATCGCGTATTTTAAGACCTCGTCCATATTTTTGACAAAAATAAATTTCAAATCCCTTCTGACCCGGCCCGGCACCTCTTTTAGGTCCCTCTTATTCTCCAAGGGCAAAAGCACGGTTTTTAACCCGGCCCGGTGCGCGGCTAAGACCTTTTCCTTTACCCCGCCCACCTCCAAAACCTTGCCGCGCAAAGTCACTTCCCCGGTCATCCCCACCTCTTTTTGCATTGGCTTCCTAGATAAAGAAGAAATAATGGAAGCAGCAATGGCCACGCCCGCCGAAGGCCCGTCTTTGGGAATGGCGCCGGCCGGCACATGCACATGAATGTCGGTATTCTGATAAAATCCTTCTTTGATGCCAAAATCCGTGGCGCGGCTGCGAGCATAGGAAAAAGCGGCCTGCCCGGATTCTTTCATTATCTCTCCCAAACGCCCGGTCAAAACCAAACTGCCCTTGCCTTTCATTACGGTTGATTCCACGAATAAAATATCGCCGCCGGCTTCAGTCCAAGCCAAACCCGTGGCCACGCCGATTTCGTCTCTTTCTTCTTTAAGCCCGTAGTGAAAGTGGGGCTCGTCTAAATACTCCGCCAAATTACTGACCGAAACCTTGGGCAAACCATTTTTGCCTTCATAAAGCGCCCGCGCCACCTTACGGCAAATCGAGCTTAGTTCTCTTTCCAGATTCCTGACTCCGGCCTCGCGGGTATAATTTCTAATGATTTTCTGCATGGCCTCGCGGGTAATTTCCGGTTTAAAGTTAGAAAGCCCGTTTTCCTGAATCTGTTTGGGTAATAAAAATTTTTGGGCAATAAAAAGTTTTTCGTCCTCAATGTAGCCGGGAAACTCAATTACTTCCAGACGGTCCTGCAGGGCCGGCGGAATAGTGTCTAAGATATTGGCTGTGGTGATAAACATCACCCGGGACAGGTCAAAAGGCGCTTCCAGATAGTGGTCGGAAAAAGAAAAATTCTGCTCCGGGTCCAAGGCCTCCAGTAAAGCCGAAGAAGGGTCGCCCCGGAAATCCGCCCCGATTTTATCAATCTCGTCTAACATAAAAACCGGATTTCTGGTTTTGGCTTGATGAATGCCTTGGATGATGCGTCCCGGCAAAGCCCCGACATAAGTGCGGCGGTGGCCGCGGATTTCTGCCTCGTCTCTGATGCCGCCGAGTGAAATGCGCACAAACTGACGGCCCAAGGCCTTGGCAATAGAACGACCGATAGAGGTCTTGCCTGTGCCGGGCGGACCGACAAAACAAAGAATAGGACCGCGGTATTTATTGTTAGCCAATTTCTTAACCGCCAAAAATTCCAAAACCCTTTGCTTCACCTTATCCAATCCATAGTGGTCCTCATCTAAAACCTTTTTGGCTTTTTTCAAATCCAAGACCTCTTTACTCTCTTTACTCCAAGGCATTTCCACCATCCAGTCCAGATAAGTGCGGATGTAAGAGGCCTCGGGCGCGTAAGAACCCATACGCATCAGCCGGTTTAATTCTTTAAGGGCTTTGTCCTCCACCTCTTTGGGCATTTTGGCGGCTTTAATGTTTTTCTCTAATTCCGGAAATTCACCGGCTTCGCCGCCCAATTCTTTTTGAATGGCGCGCAACTGCTCCCTTAAAATGACCTCTCGCTGAATTTTGGAAAGTTCTTTATGGGCTTGGCCCTCAATTTCGCGACCTACTTTCATAATTTCCAGTTCGCGCGACAAAAACTGGGAAAGCTTACGCAAACGCTCCTTAGCGGATATGGTTTCTAAAATTTGCTGCTGAAAATCATAAGACAGGTTGAAAGCAAAAGTAATGGTGTCCGCCACTTGCCCCGGGTTTCGGTTGTCAAAAATTTCAAACAAAAGTTCCGGCGGCACAAAACGACCTAATTCCAAAATTTTCTGCACCTGATTAAAAATGAGCTTGATGAGCGCTTCAATTTCCAAGCCCGCGTCAGTGGTTTCTTGCTGGGTTTTAACTTTGACTAACCAAAAACTATTGGTTTTTTTAAAGTCCAAAATCTCCACGCGCGAAAGCCCTCTAATGACCACCTTCTGTCCGCTGCCCGGCAAAGGAGAGGTCTGCTCCACAATGCCCAGAGTGCCAAAGCGATAAACCTGCTCCGGACTGGGTTCTTCTGTCTGGAAATTCTTTTGAGTAACACAGACCACCATTTTTTCCGGGGTCTTTAATGCTTCCTCAACCGCGGCCTTGGATTTAGGCCGACCAATGACCAAAGGCAAAGAAACCCGCGGAAAAAGCACGCTCCCCCGGATGGGAACTAAAGGATATTGTTTGATTTGTGGAAGGGTTTTTAGAAATGGCATTTTGATTTTGGCGGGCAGGATCCCGTCCTGGCGGGACACGGGATTTCTCCCATCCCGATGGTGCCGACGGCAGGAGTCGAACCTGCAAGTCCTTGCGGACACGTGGTCCTAAACCACGCGCGTCTGCCAGTTTCGCCACGTCGGCACATTTCGGGACACGCCTGCCAGTTCCGCCACCTGCCCTGTTTTTTCGCTCAATTTTAGCTATCCTCGCGTCTGTATATTACTCCAGATGACTCATTTTGATAAACTCCTTCAACTTGTTTTGCAAAGAAGGATAATCTTTTAAGTTCGGAAAAGATTCCCTGGCAGCTTCTCTGGTCTCACGCAATAATATTATATCTGAAAGAGAAGCCATTTTCAAGTCAGGTATTCCGGATTGCCGAATCCCCCCTAATTCGCCCGGACCTCTCAACTTTAAATCAATCTCCGCCAGTTCAAAACCATTATTGATTTTTTGAAAAGCAAGGAGCCGCTTTTGGATAAGGGCGCCCCACACTTGGGGAAAAACTAAACAAAAGGACTGGTGCCCGCCTCTTCCCACCCGGCCGCGAAACTGGTGAAGAGAGGCCAAACCAAACCTCTCCGCCCCCTCAATCATCATTA
>CAZKOU010000006.1:0-11133 GCA_964554505.1 uncultured Candidatus Saccharibacteria bacterium | reverse complement strand
TTCTGCTCCCTCGATAACAATAATCGTTGCGTTAGGAATATCTATGCCCACTTCAATTACAGCCGTGGAAACCAAAATATCAATTTCCCGGTTCTTAAACCTGCCCATTACTTCTTCTTTTTCTTTTGACTTCATTTTGCCGTGCAGTAAGCCAATTCTTAAATCCGGAAAAATCTCCTTGGATAACTTTTCATATTCTGCGATGGCTGACTTACGGTCCAGTTCAAAAAGATTTAAGGCCTTGCCGTCTTCTTTCTTTTCAATCAGCGGACAAATAACAAAAATCTGGCGGCCTTTTTTGACTTGCTGGCGGATAAAATCATAAGCCGCTTTTCGCTGCAGAGGCGGCACAATTTTGGTTTCCACTTTTTTGCGGCCCGGCGGCAATTCGTCTAAAACCGAAATATCTAAATCACCGAAAATACTCAAAGCCAAAGTGCGGGGAATGGGCGTGGCGGTCATAGAAAGGAAATGTGGTATTGGGTGTGTCGTTGTTGGTTGTTGGTTGTCTGTTGTTGGTTGGCGAAGCCAAGCCCTTTGTTTGACGCCAAAGCGGTGCTGTTCATCCACAATGACAAAAGCCAGATTCGGCAAAATAATATCTTTCTGTAAAATGGCGTGCGTGCCGATAATTAACTGATTCTGGCTGATTTCAGCCGCCTTTTTGGAAGTAGCCGCGGTCAAAAGCCCGACACTAATCCCAAATGGTTCTAAAAGTTTGCTGACGCTTTGGGCGTGCTGATTAGCCAAAACCTCGGTCGGCGCCAGCCAAACGCTCTGAAAATTGCTTTTCGCGGCGAGTAAAACTCCTGCTGCGGCCACGACCGTCTTACCAGAACCCACATCGCCTTCCAGTAAACGGTTCATCGGCGCGGGCCTTGAAAGGTCCTTGACAATCTCCCAAATGCTTCTTTTTTGAGCAAAAGTTAGAGAAAAAGGCAAAGAGCGGACAAATTTCTGCAGTAACTTTATATCCAAAACAATGGCCGGCGCCAGATTTTGCTTTAATTCCTTTCTTAAAACCTGCATCCTTAAGCATAATAAAAAAAGTTCCTCAAACGACAGTCGTCGTTTGGCTTGTTTTAATAATTTTTCATTTTGGGGAAAATGGATTTGCTCAAGCGCCGTTCGTCTATCCAGTAAATCATATTTCTTGATAATAATTTGGGGTAGAAATTCTGCCAATTCTTCAGACTGCCTGACCAAAAAAAGCAGAGGTTTAATCAGTCGGCGCAAAAACTTGGAATTAACCCCCGCGCTCTCGGAATAAATCGGCAAAATACCCATTTCCTTTTCCACCAAAGCCGGGAAAAAAATCAGTCCTCTGGAATGTTCCAGTTTACCCTGAAAAATATAGGTCTGATTGCGCCTTAAAAAACGGGTTAAAAAGGGCTGGTTAAACCAAATGGCCTTGATTTTACCGGAGTCATCGGCTAAAACCGCCTCGGTTAAAATCATCTTTCTGGCCGGCGACCTTCGGTTCAAAATACTCTCAATTTTAACGCGCAAAGTATTTACTTCCCCCACGCGCGCCTCAACAATAGAAACCGGATGGCTTAAATCCTGCCAGTCGCGCGGGAAATAAAAAAGTAAATCCCCTATCCTTTCAATTCCCAGATGATTTAAGCGGGAAACAATTTTCGGCCCCACGCCAACCAGCTGGGCGACCGGAGTGTTAAGTGAGAACATTTCTCTTTTATCCTAAAACTTCCATAACCAGTGGTAAAGGGCCAAGTAGGGCTTAAGAGAGGGAGCAACTTCAAAGGCAATAAAAACAACTTTCATCTAGCCCGCTCCATAATCTCCACCATTTCCTCTGCCAGCTTCAAATTATGGGGAATCCGCTCGCCTAATCCAATAACCACAAAAATATTCTTAAGAGCGTTCCACTGTCTAAACATGGAATATTCAAATTGTTCTCTATTCAGCTTAAAATAGGACTCCACGAAACCCCTTGTCCATTTTCTAATCCATCTGGCTGGCAGCTTTCTATCTGCCTCCAGAAAATCAACTACGCCCAAAAAAGAACCCAAATCAAACCCCGGATGAAAAAGCATTGAGTCAGAAAAATCAATTACCCCAACCTTGTCTTCATTGGTCAAGATAATATTACTAGGATTAAAATCTCCGTGTACTAATCTAAAATGTTTTTGATTAGATATTGTCTTAAAAAATTGGGAGACCTCCCTAAATCGTTTTTCTAAGAGGTCCTTTCTCTCGGGGAATTTTTGATTAACTTTTTTCTTCATTTTAATTAATTCTTTTTGAAAATTAATAAAATTAAACTTAGGCAAGCGAGGAAGGTAGCGAAATTGATGAAAACGCCAAAGGAATGAAGCCACTAAATTTAAGGTGTGCTCGGGATCAATAATTGGCTTTTCTTCTTTAGCAATCACGCCCAAAAGAAATCTTCCCAAAATAGCCCGATAAATCAAAAGAGATTTTCGGGAGTCCAAAAACAAGGGCTGGGGAGTGACTCTTTTTTGGTCAATAAACCCCTTTTGTAAAGCCATCATAATTTGATATGTCTTCCTGATATCTTGGATATTTCCCTGTTTACTGTAGAGCACATCTCTCGAGCCGTCGGCGTAAATAATTTGGTAGCAAAAAATCTGCGAACGATTCTTAAAAAGATTACCCTGTTTTTTGATCTTTAACTGGGCGATTCTTTTGCCTAACAATTTTTCCAGAAAAAGCCGATTCAATTTTAATCTCCCCAATGACTTTCAAGATTATTTTTATTTTTGGAGAAAAGATTTTTTTGAGCAGCCAAGTTATTGATTCTTTCCTTAAAAACAGCCGCTCTTTCATACTCTTCGGCTTTAGCCGCTTGATACATTTGCTTTTTAAGATGATTTATCATCTTAAAAATTTCTTGGCGAGGGATTTTTGTCTCTTTATCTTGAATTCTAAATTGGGCTTCTTCGTCAATATGCTCCTTTACTAACTTATCTACCGTGCCATCTCTTTGCCATTCAAAAGCAGTAAAAAGAATGGTTTTGTAGAGATCTTCTGCCTTTCCAATCTTAAAGCTTGGAACCCCTGGAGTTTGCTTGATTGTTTCCAGAAGTTTTGAAGCTCCCCTTTCGATAATTTCAATCGACCACCAAGGTTTGGCTGAAGCCCACCAGTATTGATCGGAGTGTAGGGCAGAATCTAATAATTTTCTGGCCTTAAAAACTTTTTTTTTCTGAAGGTTTACCGAATCAACCACCTTTAAGGCTAAATTAGTTAGCTCCCACTGGAGACGGTGGATTTTGTTATCACGATTGTACCAACGCGAAAAGGGAGCTCTCCTGGCTTCGTCGATATTGAACAACGCCCACGAGCCCGAAATAGGATTTACCCTTACTCGCTCCTTAAATAAGGAAAATAAATCGGAAATAACGACAGTGGGCAAAATATCTGAAGCAAAAACTTCAGTCAGTAATTGCTCTAAGCCCAGCCGGTGATGGCCGAATGTCTCGCCGTCCATGGCGGTTAAAAGATATTCATGGCGAGGCAACCTTTCTTTTATCTCGTTAAATAAGACCTTCGCTGTACCTGTTTGAGCGGAAATAATCTTAAAAGAAGTGCCTCTTTCTCTAAAAAACACATAAAAATTGGAACAACTTTCTAATTCATAAATGGTTTGGTAATTGACCATTCCTTTCTGGGGAGGAAAGCTTGAGTCATCAATGATTATCCATTGGTATCCTAATTTTTTAAGCAATCTAGCTAATTTAAGGGTATAAGCCATTTCAGGAATAAAAAACCCTCTTGGCCGATATTTCTTGCCAAAATACTTTCGATTAATAATCTGATTAAGCTCAATTTGACGCCCCACTTCCGCAGTCGGGAGACAAGGCAGAAAGGCATGATATTTGGCGGTTTGGGTTAACTCTAATTGATCCCTTTCCAGTAATTTTTTAATATCCGCCAAAACATCAAAGTAACGGTGCTTAGCTAAAAGTTCTGTTAAGCCGCCGGAAATATTAAGAGTTAATTTGGCTTTAGGCCTTTTTTTGAGTTCGGCTAAAATTTTGCGATAACTTTCGTTAACTACTTTATCTAAAATATCAGCAGTTTGGGTGGGTGGTTGATAAATATGAAGGAAATTAGCCCAATACATTTAATTTTATCTTCTCCTCTTCTTAATTGCTTTCTTGTATAATACCACGTACTTCCGGGCCGGCACGCGCCAAGAGAAACCGGCGCGCATACCTTGATTCATTAATTTATGCCAGGTCTTACGATCTTTGTAGACCTCTAAAGCGCGAATAATAGTGACCAAAAAATCAACCGGATCGTAGCGCTCAAATACAAAACCGGTTCCTTCGCCTGTAACTGAATTATAATCGGAAATTGTGTCCGACAAACCTCCAGTTGCCCTTACTATAGGAATAGTACCATAACGCAAAGCAATCATCTGGCCTAAGCCCGAGGGCTCGAAGCGTGAAGGCATTAAGAAAATATCGGCTCCGGCATAAACCAAACTGGCTAATTCTTGAGAAAATTCTAAATGGACACCCACCTTGTCAGGATATTTTTTAGCTAATCTTTGCCAAAAATTGTGGAATCTCTTCGCGCCGCTTCCGACCATCACGACTTGGATTGGTAATTGCAGAATGGTATCAGAAATTGCCATAAATAAATCAAATCCCTTCTGTTCTGTAATGCGACTCACAAAAGCCAAAATAGGAGCGTTCCTTTCAGGGGGTAACCCTAATTTCTTCTGAAGAATTTTCTTATTTAGATATTTCCTGCTTAAACGTTTGACATCAAATTTATAAGGGATATTAGGATCCAGGGCCGGATTAAAGACCGAGGAATCTAAACCATTGATGATACCAAAAAGTTTATGACGATATCTTTTTAAAAGTCCTTCCAAACCAACACCATATTCCTTGGTCAGGATTTCCCGCGCGTATCTTTCAGAGACAGTATTGATAATATTCGCAAAAACTATTCCAAAACTCATAAAATTAACTTTTTTTATCTCTTTCAAATCTTCGGGTAAAGAATGCCTCCGATACTTAGGGTAATCATTCTTATTCTCTTTCGGACGATCTGGCTCCTCACCCTGAAAAGCCAGATTATGAATTGTCAATAAAGTGGCAGTTTTAGAGAAAAATTTATCTTTAGCGAAAAACTTTTTGAGAAAATAAGGAATCAACGCTGTGTGCCAATCATTACAGTGGATAATATCAGGTTGAAAATTTAGCTGCTTGACTAATTCAATGGAAGCTAAGGAGAAAAAAAGAAACCGCATAGCATCATCGTGACCATAGACATGTTTGTAACGACCGAATAAATCATTATGGTCCATAAAATAGACCGGGACTTTTTTATCAATTAAACCCTCCTGAAAAGCGGTCACGACTTGTCTTCCCCCGAAAGAAACCCTTAGGTTAGTGATGGCCATCGAAAGAAGGTATTTTTCAGCCACTCCTCCGTGAAGAGGAGTGGCTACAATCACCTCATGCCCCAAATTCATTAGGGCTTTAGGCAAGGAACGCAAAACATCTCCCAAGCCGCCGGCCTTGGAAAAGGGCGCTACCTCTGAGCCCAACATTAAAATTTTAAGATGTTTGTTCATACCGGTTTTAGAAAAAGGGGTTATTTAGCCGGACCTAACCTTCCTTAAAAAATTAGCACATTTTTCGGGCGAAATCACATCAATGGGAAAACCCCCGCCCAATTCAAAACCGCCCCAGACACCAAGACGCGGCACCACTTCCAGATGCCAGTGAAAAAAAGAATTTTCCGGCTGGCGCGCCGCATTGGTATGGATATAAAAATTGTAAGGCGGATTCTTTAAACCCTTATCTAATTTAGCCAAAATCTCCCTTAAAATATGGGCAAAGCCTTTAACTTCCGCGGGAGTAATTTTCTCAAAATTGCTTTGGTGCTTTTGAGGCACAATCCGCATTTCAAAAGGAAAACGGGAGGCAAAAGGGCAAAAAGCCGTGAAATAACGGTTTTTTTTAAGCAAACGGATTTTTTCTTTTTGCTCGTGCCGAATAATTTCGCAGTAAGCGCATTTTCTATGTTGATGATAATAGGCCTTGGCTCCCTGCAAAATGCGGCGCACGGAATTGGGAATAATGGGGCTCGCGAAAATTTGAGAATGAGGGTGGTAAATGGAGGCGCCGGCCGCGGTGCCGTGGTTGTGAATGATTAAAACATATTTGACCACTGGGTCCTTGATATGAATCAAGTAGCGCTGGCGATAAACATCAATAATTTCAGCTAAATGAGCGGTCGTGAGCTTAGCTGGATATTTGTTATGGTCCTTAAAAATGACGACTTCATGATAACCTTCGGATTCTGTAGAATTGTAAAGTTGGCCACCTTCAAGGTTAATTTTGTTAGTAGTCACAAAAGCGGGATATTTATTGGGAATAACATAAACATCTCTAGCTTTGACCGGCAGAAAAGGAATTTTGGCTCGGCTTAAATTTCTCCGTTCAAAAAGACAGTCCTTTTTGGACGGTCTAAGTACCTTTTCTCTGGAGATAAATTCAAAAGGTCTTTGAGCCCGCTCCGGCGCAATGATGACCCAATCCCCGGTAACTATGTTTTGTCGCAGTTTAGGCACATTTTCTCCTCGCCTATAACGAGTCAGTCAAACTTAAAACTTTTTAACTTTTAGTTGTCGCTTTTTGCTTTTTGTCTTTCGCTTTTAGTTTTGAGGTGGCAGAGCGCAATGGCAATGGCGTCCGCGGCATCATCCGGCTTGGGCGCCTTCTCTAAATGAAAAATTTTCCGCACCGTCTCCTGTACCTCTTTTTTAGTGGCTTTGCCGCTGCCGGTCAGTTTAAATTTCATTTCCAAAGGCGCGTAAGAAAACAGGGGAATTTTGTAGCGGGATATGGCTAACATCGCCACGCCGCGGGCCTCGGAAACACTCATCACGGTCTTGTGATTCTTAAACAAAAAAAGCCGCTCTAACGCCACTATTTCCGGCTTCATCTGACGCAAGTATCGGCTTAAGGCAATAAATAAATCATTCAGCCGTGTTTCGGATTTTTTCTCTTTTTTGGTTACAAAACAACCCCAATCCAAAAGTTTGGGGTTAGCACTGCCGTTTTTTTCAATCAAACCAAAACCCGTGGTGGCTGTGCCCGGGTCAATGCCCAAAATTTTCAATTTCCCTCCTTATCTATTTTCCACTATTTCCGTCGGAATGTCAAAGTTGGAGTAAATATCACTTACCTCCTCCATTTCTTCCAGCGCGTTGACAAGATTTAAAACTTGGCCGGCGCTCTTGGTTTCTTTAATTTCCACCAAATTTTTGGGTTCAAAAGAAAGCTGCGCGCTTTTAATTTCCGCCCCTTTTTCCTCAAAAAATTTCTTGACTTTTTCCAAATCCGACGGCTCGGTATAGACAAAAAGAGAACCCTCTTCTGTCACAAAATCAATGGCACCGGCTTCTATGGCCCAAAGTTCCTGCTCCTCGCCTCCCTTGTCTAACACTAAAACCCCTTGCTGGATAAAGTTGTAGGAAACCGCGCCGGGGGAGGCGAGTTTGCCGCCATAACGATTGAGAATGCTTTTTAAATTGGAGGTGGTGCGGTTTTTGTTGTCCGTAAAAGCGGAAATCAAAATACCGACACCTTGAGGCCCAATAACTTCGTAAAGCGCTTCTTCCACCACCACGCCCGGCAACTGACCCGTGCCGCGTTTGATGGCGCGCTCCACATTTTCGCGCGGCAAATTGCTCTGGCGGGCCTGCTCCAGTAAAAGGCGCAAGCGCAAATTAGAAGAAACATCCCCACCGCCCTGTTTAGCCGCGGCGGTTATGGCATTGATTAATTTGGAAAACTCCTTGCCGCGCCGCAAGTCCTTAATCGCTTTTTGAAATTTGATTTGGCTCCACTTAGAATGACCCGACATATTTTTGACAACTTAATCACTATTAATCACTACATAGTCACTACTTAATCACTATTATTATATCTTATCTTTCCTGTCTCAATCCAGTACTTTTGCCCATCGGTCTCAATTTTAATCGTGCTGTCTTTGTCCGTGCGATAAGTTTTCACCCTCGCTTCTTCTAATTTTTTCAAAGTGGATTGATGAGGATGGCCATAAGAATTATTGCGGCCCGCGGAAATCATTGCCACTTCCGGATTCACGACTTTCAAAAACTCCAACAACAAACCATTATTACTGCCGTGATGGGGCACTTTCAAGACCTGCGCTTTGAGCTCTGGTGAAATTTCTTTGACCATTTCTGCCTCTATGGGCTCCTCAATATCGCCGGTTAACAAGGTGGAAAATTGGCTGTAAACCAATTTAATCACCACCGTGGAATCGTGCTGGTTTTTTGGCTCTTTTCCTTCTTGATTCGTTGCTGGCGCCACGACCGTCAGTTGAGTACCAATAGGCAAGTCCTTGTTTTCGCCCCGCCAGACCACCTTTTGATTTAACGACTTTTGCCCTAATAAATTCAGCCATTCTTGATATTCTTGAGTAGTATAGCGGGTGCCGCTCCACCACACTTCTTTAACTTCGTAGTTTTTCAAGACCTCGTTTAAGCCGGTTAAATGGTCGGCGTGATTGTGCGATAAAATAGCCAGTTCAATGGTCTTGTCGCCAAAAGGCAAGGCGCGGGAAAGGTGCTCCAAAATTTTGGCGCTGGGACCGCCGTCAATCAGCACTTGCTCGTTTTGTTTTTGAATAAGAATACTGTCTCCCTGCCCCACATCAAAAAAATAGAGAGAAAGTTCGGGGGTCGGCGCTTGAGAGAAAGCCGCCCACAAAAAAATAGCGGCAAAAAAAATCAGACCCAGAAAGAAACCGCTTTTGCTTTGAGATGACATACTTTATAAATTACTAAATGACTAAATTACTGAATTACTAAATTACTCAATTCCTTAATTTCTTGATGCCAAAGCGCGACGATGGGCTGAATAAATCAAGAAAGCGAGCAGTAAATAATAAACCGCCATTGCCAAACCGCTAATTTTACCCGGAAAAATTTGCGCCAAGGGCATCTGGGCAAAAAACTGGCTGATACTTAAAATATAATTCAAAAGAGGCCAAACCAAAATACTCAAGGCGCGACCAATCGCTTCCGAAAAAAGCCCGCTAATGCCCAAGCCAAAGCCCAAAGCCATGGTCAGGGGAATAAGCGGCAAGACCAAAACATTGACCAAAAGAGCGATAAGGGAAAATTGACCAAAATGATAAAGCAGAAGGGGAAAAGTGGCAATTAAAGCGCCAAGGGTGGCGGTAATGGCTTCCCTGATAAAAGAAGGAAGCATCCGAAACCAACCCTGAAAAAGCGGCGAAATCAAAAGCAGACCCAAAAGCGCGGCAAAAGAGAGCTGGAAAGAAAGGTTAAAGCGCAGAATAGAAGGGTTTTGCAAAACCATTATGGTCGCGGTTAAAGCCGTGATATTGCGAAAGGTTTTTTGGCGACCCAAGAAGCCAGCCAGCAAAAACATACTTCCCATTATTCCTGCCCGCACGACCGTCTCATTAGCACCGGTCAAAATGATAAAAAGAAAAACCGCTGTTAAACCCAGAATAAAAGAAGTAAAGCGGCCCAAAAAGCGCGTCCACTCGGCCCATACCTTCAAAACCACGGTTACATTATAACCCGAGACCGCCAAAATATGAGACAGGCCCGTGGCCACAAATGTCTGTTTCAGCGCCCACGGAATTTGCTCTTGACTGCCCAATAAAATACCATCAAGTAAAACCGATTGCGGAAAAGGCAGAAAATTCTTAATCGCCCCCTCAAAACGATTTTTTAAGGCAAAAAGCCAGGCAAATTTATTGGCGTCCAAAGCCAATAAAACATTATCGCCCAGTTCATGCTTGTAAAGAATGCCAAAAATAAAAATAGCTAACGCCACGGTCGTGGTCTTAGTTAATTTCTCTTTGGCTAAAATGCCAAAGGTCAAGAGAAAACTGATTAAACCCAAAAAAACCAAAACCAGCCCAAATTCCAAAACAAAAAAACTGCCCGCGAAAACGCCAATCAGAAAAGCGACTAAAAAAATAAAGAAAACGCGCGAGGGAGGTAGATGCATCTTGATTTTTTCTCTTCCTTATCCTAACATAATTATAAGATGTCCCAAAAAGAACCCTCCAAACAACTCAAAGACCAACTACTCCGCTTAGCGGCGGATTTTGAAAATTACAAAAAAAATCAGGAAAAACACCGCGGGGAACTGATGACAATGGCCAATCACGCCCTGATTTTGAAAATTGCGCCGGTTTTGGACAATTTCCGTCGGGCATTTAAGCAGTTGCCAAAAGATTTAGAACAAAATGAGTGGGTGGTTGGTTTTAAACAAATTGAGAAACAATTAGAAGAAATTTTGAAAGAAGAAGGAGTGGAGAAAATTGCGGCCGAAGGCGCCCAGTTTGACCCCGCCTTACACGAAGCCCTCACCCACGAAGACCACCCCAAACTGCCCGCCGGCCAGATTATTGAAGAGTTGGAGAGCGGCTACAAAATGGGCGAAAAAATCCTCAAACCAGCCAAGGTGAGAGTGAGTCGAGGGAAATAATATTGAAATAATTTTAAGTATACTTATCCTTCAATAAATCTTCAATTCTTTGAACGAATTCCTTAGATTGATTTAACTTATTTTGCGTAAATTCCCGGCTGAACTCAACCTCTAGGCCATAATCGGCAATCTCCCGGGCTCTTTCTGTTTCGGCAAATATGGAGATGAATTTCCGGGAAACCTTTTTTGTTTTAATATATTTCTGACTAAAAATGGTAATGGTACCGGCATGGCTTTTAGGATAGATTTTATCTTTAACAAGAAGGGCTCTGGCCGCATATAAAATCGCGTAATAGGACCGAGAAACTGAATCTTCAAATTTTTCTTCTTTAAGAAGTATCTCGGCTGCCTCAAGTTTTTCGCGGGCTTTATCCAATATTATCCCTATTGGGTCTTTCATAACTCTATTCCTTCCTTATCAATCCAATATAGGACAGGCACATAATTCTTATTTTTTTGATAGTCCTTTATTCCATACGGTATGGCCGAGACATAAAGATTATTAGAATTAAGATATTTAACAGTTGTTTCGGTAATGATATCTTCTTCTCTCCCGCCGAATTTAGGCCTTTTTTTCATTAACAAAAATAAATCTAAATCAGAATCCCTTCTCGCTTTTCCCCTC
>CAZKOU010000005.1:14885-21558 GCA_964554505.1 uncultured Candidatus Saccharibacteria bacterium | reverse complement strand
AGGTCTCTTTGGTGGCGATTTTGGATGCGGACAAAGAAGGGTTTTTAAGGAGCGAGGTAGCCCTGATTCAAACCATTGGCCGGGCGGCGCGGCATATTGAGGGCAAAGTGATAATGTACGCGGACAAAATCACCCAAGCCATAAAAGGAGCTATTTTTGAAACCTCCCGCCGCCGCCAAACCCAAATAGAATATAACCGAAAACATCACATTACGCCAAAGACAATCCAAAAGAAAATTATTGAGTATATTGAAACCTATAAAAAAGCCGAGGAGAAAGCCCTAGCGCTTCCTGCCATAAAAGTTCCCGAGTCGGAAATTCCGCGGGTCATTTTGGAACTGCAAAAACAAATGGACTTGGCGGCTCGCAATCTGGAGTTTGAGAAAGCGGCTGTCTTAAGAGATAAGATTAAAGAATTGGTTAAAAATTAAAGCCAGAACAAAAATCCCCCCGAAGGGGGATTTTTGTTTTAGGCCTGTTCTTCCGGTTCTTCAGTTGAGTCGTCATCGTCACCGTCGCCAGCCGGCGCCGCGCCTTCTCCCTCACCTCCTTCGCCAGCACCTTCTTCGCCTTCCGGCTTCCAGCCGCCGCTGGTTTCTTCTCCGGTTCCTTCACTTTTTTCTTCGGTCTCTTCGGTTGAGTCGCCAGCCGGAGTTTGAGTGTCGAATTCGTCGTTCATATTACCTCCATACAAAAAATTACACTTATACTACTAATCTCCACTTTAAATCCATTTTACAAATTTGTCAACCTTAGAAATGGGGATAACCTGTGGACGAGATTTATCTCTTTCTTTAACCTCCACTCTTCCCTTTTTTTGAACCATGGCCGAAATCACCAACCGGTAAGGCAAACCGAGCAAATCCGCTTCCACTAATTTCTCGCCGGCCGAGACATCGCGGTCGTCCAGTAAAACTTCTCTTCCCTGTTTGATTAAATCCTGATACAATTTTTCCGCGGCTTTAATTACTGCCGGCTCCTTGCCTAAAACCAAAAGATGCGCTAAATAAGGCGCCACTTCTTTAGGCCAGATAATCCCTTTTTCATCGTGACTTTCCTCCACAATAGCGCTGATTAAACGACCCACGCCAATGCCGTAACAACCAGCCACTACTTCCTTGTTTTGGCCTTTTTGGTCCGTATATTCCACCTTCATCTTCTTGGAATAAACGCAACCCAAGTTAAAAATATGACCAATTTCAATGGCTTTCTTGCCATTCACCTCGTCTTCGCCGGCTTTTGAAAAAACAAAAAATTCGTGCGAGGATTCGCCACCAATAGTGCCGGGGTCGGCCTCGCGCATCAGGGCTTTCAGGTTTAAACGGCGAAAAATATTCTTGTACGCTCTTTCTACCTGCTTGTAATACGATTGCCTGTCAAGTTCTGTGGCGTGAAAACTATAAGCGTCTAACATCATAAATTCCCGGGTTCTAAGTAAACCGCCTGTGGAACGCAATTCGTTTCTGAACTTATTTTGAATCTGAAAAAGCATAAAAGGCAGGTCTTGATAGGACTTCACCCGGCGCCGCACCAAATCAAAAATCACTTCTTCGTGAGTCGGATTAAGAGCAATTTCTTTCCCGGCGCGGTCCTTAAACTTAAACAAGGGCGGGTCAATGGTTTTGTCGCGACCGGTTTCCTGCCAGAGAATTAAAGGGGAAAGAGCCGGCATCAAAAGTTCGCGGCCGCCAATTTTTTCCATCTCCTCCCGGATAATGTTTTCAATTTTCTGATGCACCAAAAAACCCAGTGGCAAAAGCGTGTAAACGCCGCTCATTAATTGAGTAATAAACTGCCCGCGAATTAAAAAAGCGGCGCTTTTAGAAGTAACTCCCTGCGGCGTTTGGGGCAGTGTTTTTTCGAAAAAATCCGACTGGCGCATAATGTATCTGGCGATAAATTACTAAATTACTAAATAACTAAATTACTAAATTAAGGAATTAAGTAATTCACAAATTATAGGCGATAAGTCGAAATATTGACGACCTATCTTCTTATCTTATCTTATTTTACCACAAACCGCACAACATCCTTAATTGTCACAGCAACCAATAAAAGTAAAAGCAAAATAAAACCCAAAGAGTGAATCAAGTTTTCAATATGAGGAGGCAAAACCTTGCGCCGCGCCAGCCCTTCGGCCAAGACCACGGACAAGCGGCCGCCGTCCAAAGCCGGAAAAGGCAAAATGTTAATTAAAGCCAAGGTGGCGGAAATAAGGCCGATGGTCTCTAAAACCATGGTCCAGCCGAAACGAAGCGACTCTTTTAGCACTATAAAAATGGCAATCGGCCCCCCCACTTCAGCGCTCAACTGCCCTTTTTGAAAGAGTTGAGCCAAAAAACGGCCCATAAACTGAAAGGTTAAAACCATTAAGTCCTTCAACTGCCAAAATGCGGCTTTGAGCGCTAAAAGAGGTTTCAGTTTAACCAAAACCAAAGGATAAATAAAAACTCCCAAAGGGCCTTCCTCTTCCTCTCCTAATCTAGCATTCAGGGAAAATTCCTGCCCTTCTCTTTTAATATCTAAATTAATTTCTTTGCCTCTATTTTCTCTGGTAAATTTGCTAAACGCTTCGCCGGACGCAAAGCCCAAGATAATATCGCCGCTTTTAAGACCGGCCTTGAAAGCGGCTGAGTTCTCCGCCACCTTGGTAATCAAAATCTGGTTGGTTTTTTCTGAAGATAAAGCCGGGGAAGGTAAAAGCGGAATTACCCCGCCCATAAAACTTAGCCAAAAAAGCAAAAAGGCAATAAGCAAATTTGACAGCACACCGGCAACGATTATTTTAGCTCGCACCACGACCGTCTTTTGAGTAAAAGAATTCTTATCTTGACTTTCTCCTTCTTCTCCCAATAACTTGACATAGCCGCCTAAGGGAATGAGATTCAAACTAAAACGGGTGCCCTTGCGCCGCCAAGAGAAAAGCCGCGGCGGGAAGCCAAAGGCAAATTCCAAAACCTTGACATTACTTCTGCGCGCGGCTAAAAAATGGCCAAACTCGTGGCCCAAAATCAGAATACTTAAAGCAAATAAAAAAATAACAATGGAAAGAAAAATGCTCAACTCAAAATTTCCTTTTCTTTGGATTTAACCAAGTCCTCTATTTTATTGTTATATTGCTCAATCAGTTTATTTAAATCCTCTCCCAGCCGAAAACGGTCGTCCTCTGTAAGTTCTTTTTTCTTTTCCATCCTTTGCACTTCTTCCCAAGTTTTTTGCCGGATATTGCGAAACGCAATGCGGGCGCTTTCGGCTTTCTCGCGCAGAATCTTAACCATCTGCCGGCGATTCTCTTCTGAAAGAGGCGGAAAAGTAACCTTAATTTGCTGGCCCTCCAAAAGAGCGGTTAAACCCAAATCTGCGGCCTGAATGGACCCCAAAATTTCGTTCGCCATATTTTTATCATAAGGGGTAACGAGGGTAAAGTTCTCGCCGGCCGAGCTTAGATGAGCTAAACTTTTCAAGGGCGTTTTCTGACCAAAATAGTTCACATCTAAACTCTCCAACAAATTAATTTCCTGACCAGCGGCTCTCAAGGTCTTAATTTCCGACTCAAAAACGCGAAGCGTTTGCTCCATTTTTTCCTGTGTAGCGCGTTTTAATAATAATGGATTAGCCATCAAGAGAATACCTTACAAAACGTTTGATTTCCACTTTTTCCTTGACTTTGTCTGCGACCTCTTTTACTAAGTCGCCGACCGTCTTTTCAGTATCTTTTATAAAGGACTGCTTGAGTAAGGTCTTAACAGTGGCGGGCTTCATTGAGGCGATTTGCAAAATCAATTCGTGCGCCAAATTCTGAAAAAGTTCATTTCGGGCAACAAAATCCGTATCAGAGGTTAATTCCAAAAGCACGCCCACGCGGCGATTATGATGGGAATAAACCTCAATTAACCCCTCTCTTTTTTCAATTGTTTTTTTTCTCATCTTTTTCCTTTTTACTTTTTTGCTCAACCGACGCTCGTTTGATGAGGTAATCAATGACTAAAGACAAAGAAGAAGCCGAGTCGTCATTAACCGGAACATAATAGGCAAAAAAACGGGGGTCGGTTTTGCCGTCATCCACGGCTAAAACCGGAACGCCCAAGGCCTTGGCCTCCTCTATCGCGGCTTTTTCCAAAAGGGGGTCAATGACAACCAAAGCATCAGGAATTTTTTCTAAACCAGAAAGGCCGCTGTATTTTTCTTCCAGCCCAACCACCTTGTTGGCCATTTTCCCCCTTTCTCGCTTGGTTAAGGTTTCATCTTTGGTCTTTTCTTTTAATTCCTCTATTTTCTTTAAGTTAGCGAAAATCGTTTCAAAATTGGTTAAAAAACCGCCAATCCAACGTTTGGCCAGAAACGGAACCTTGGCTTTAGCCGCTTTTTCCCGCAGGAAAGCCGCGGCCTGCGGCTTGGCGCCCAAGAAAAGCACCTGACCGCCCTTCTTTTTTACTTCCTCTAAGTAATCCCCTGCTCTCTTAAGGCGGTCCATTGTTTTTTCCAAGTCCAAAATAGCAAAACCGTCCTTTTTGACATAAATAAAAGAACGGGCTAACGGATGAGTTAACTTGCTGGTATGACCAAAATAGGCCTTGGCTTCAAATAATTCGGCAAGCGTGGGCAAAGAATTTTTAATCACATACTTAGTTTAACTTAGATACCGCCGCAGAGTCAAGTACCCGGTGATAATGAGAGCCGAGGCGAGAGGCAAAACAGGACTGGGACCAGTGGAAGTCAAAGGCGCTTTTACTTCCGCCACGGTCGTGGTGTCAGTAGAAGTATCCGTGGAAGGAGTGGTAGTGGTGGTCGAGGGCGTCTCGGTGACAGTTTCTTCTGTTTTCTCTTCTTCAGGGACGGTCGTAGTGGCAGTAGAAATGGTAAAGGCGGCTTTAGCTTGGTCAGATAGAAAATCGCCGTTTTTATCAATCACTTGGGCTGTAGCTTGGTAACTGGCGGCTTCTAATTTTTGGCTTAAAGTCAAAGAAAAGGCACCTGCGCTGGTGGCGGTTACGGTAGAGGCCTCAACATCCTTACCTTCTTTTATTACTCCGACCTTAACCAAACTGCCGGCTTTGGCTTTTCCCTGAACCACGAGCGTGTCGTTAGTTGTTTTATCTTTCAAAGTGGACTCGTCAATTGTGGGTGTGGTTTCTTTAGTTGCTAGTTGGTAAATTCTAACCCCAAAGGCCTCGATTTTCTGCTTAAAATTATCGCCCAATCCCGCTGCTTTTTCCCCTGAAGGATAATTCAAAACTTTTGCCACTGGTGTTTCAAAAGTTGCCTCTATTTCCTGTTCGCTGTTGTTGGCGACAATAATGTAATCTTGCTCTTTCCATTTCTTAACCTTAAAATGAATAGCGCTCTTGCCTTCGGCGTCCAAGATATTATTGGTGGTTTGAACCTTTATTGACAAAGCAGAATCCGGCGCTGTCAAAAGGTCTTGATTGGTCTTAATCTCTTTGACCACGGTCAAGATGTCAGATAAATGACTGGCATCTTTAGGCAAGCCCCAAACGCCAAACCAGAACAAACCGTCCGCGCCGTGAATTAAGGAGTCATAAGCCATAAACCGCTGTTCTTCTTTGGTTGGTCTGACCGTGCTGGCTTGAGTGCCGCCGGGCGGCGCCCAAACCGCTTTTTCCGCGCCCTGCAAAAACATCCAAAACGGTCGTTTTTTATCAGAATTAGCCACGGTTTTTAAAGCCGAAACAATCTCCCCCACTAAAGCGACATTTTTGTTCTTAAAACGCGCGCCTATCGTGGACTTGGGCACCGGATAAATATAGGTAGAGAAAATGTCCATCGCGGCATTGTAAGGGTTAATCGTGCTGTAATTGGGAAAATTAGTCGGCGGCGGCAAACCAGCCGGGGCCTGGTCAATCCAGACGGGCCGTTTCAAAGGGTCGGTTTTCTTGGCTAAGTCATAACCGGCTTTTAAGGCGTCCACAGGAATCACTTCCGGTTGAGTGGGTTTTTGCATGGCGGGCTCATCTGCCCCGAACCAGCCGATTACATCGCTTCTACTTTCTAAACTTTTAATCGTGGAAGTAATAAAACACTTTGAAGGCGGAATTTCGGCAGGAATCCCGACTTCGGGCTTGGCCTCCTCCCCCAAACCAGAAGTGGCTGTAACATCTAATGAAGGAACTTCGGGCAGCAATGGAATAGCGGGGTCAGTGTCAATGTCCTTCTTCTGACATTCCGCGTTTAAGCCGTCTTTCTGACGGATAAAGACAAAGCGGTAAAGCCCGCTTATTTCTTTCTCGCTTAAAACATCGGTTTTCCGGTTAATCGGATAAGCCGGCATTAAGATGTTAAAACCGGCGTCTTTAATTTCTTGAGCGGTTAAAGGCAACTTTAACTTACTATTCCCAAAAACCGAATCCGAAGGCACGCCCCAAAGCCCGAGAGGAAAAACAAAACTGCTGTTGACATAAAGTTTGTTTTCCTTGATTTCCACTGCAGGCGCTTTGGTTTCAACTTTTTCCTCGGCTTTAAAGCCCAATTTTCCGCCCAAAAGAGCGTAGACATAAAAGCCGCCCGCACCCAAAAGCAAAAACGCGGCTAAAATCAAAGTGATTTTTGAGGACAAACGCATTCTTCCCTCCTTATACTATTATTTCTCTATTGCTTTATTGCTTATTTCTCTATTGCTTTATTGCTTATTTCTCTATTGCTTTATTGCTTATTT
>CAZKOU010000005.1:5593-14785 GCA_964554505.1 uncultured Candidatus Saccharibacteria bacterium | reverse complement strand
TGCTTATTTCTCTATTGCTTTATTGCTTATTTCTCTATTGCTTTATTGCTTATTTATATGATATCATATCCACAAAAGGATATGTCAATAGTTAAATAAAATGCAAAAAATTCACCCTACCTACTATAACAAAGCCAAAGTCAAATGTCTCTGTGGCCACCAGTTTGAGGTTGGTTCCACCCGGCCTGAAATTGAAGTGGAAATTTGCGCTAATTGCCACCCTTTTTATCAGGGTAAAGATGAATTGATTGACATTGCCGGCCGTGTGGATAAGTTTAAGGCCAAATTGAAGAAGACGAAAGAGATGACTCTAAAAAATGAAATTAGAAGCACGAAACTCGAAACAAATGTTTAGAAATTCCAAGCCCCAACATTCAATATTCAATCAAATTTCAAATTCCAATACTCAAACTAATTATTATTGAAAATTGGAATTTGGTTATTGATTGGATGTTGGAATTTGCTCATATTCGTGGATGTTGGAGATTATTAAAGATGTCTCAAGCAATTTTAGAAATCCGGGAGGGAGTCGGCGGCAAAGAAGCGGCTTTGTGGGCGGCTTTGCTTTGGCGTATGTATCAAAGATATTTTCAAAAGAAAAATTGGCTGATCTCGGTTTTGGAGACAGAACCCGTAACTTCACTTATTTCCGGCGAAAACGCTTTAGAAATTCTCAAAAATGAGGCCGGTGTGCACCGCGTGCAGAGAATTCCTGAAACGGAAAAAAGGGGCCGCATTCACACCTCCACCGCCTCGGTCTCGGTTCTCCCCTACTTAGAAAACCCCTCCCTAACCATTGAGCCCCGGGAATTAAGAATTGATGTTTTCCGCTCTTCCGGACACGGCGGCCAAAGCGTTAACACCACGGATTCTGCGGTTAGAATTACTCACTTGCCCACTGGTTTAGTAGTGACCTCGCAGGATGAACGTTCCCAGTTAAGAAACCGCCAAAAGGCCTTGGCGGTTTTAGCCGCGCGGCTTTTGGAATTAAAAGAAGAGGAGCGGCACCAAAAAATATCCTCTGAACGGTTAAGCCAGATTGGCCGCGGCGAGCGGGCCGAAAAAATCCGCACCTATAATTTCCCCCAAAATCGCCTGACCGACCATCGCCTCAATAAATCCTGGCACAATTTAGATAAGATATTAGACGGCAATTTAGACCTTTTAAGACCCTAAATTACGGCCTATCGGCTTATCCTCTTATCGGCCTATCGGCCTTAATAGTTTTCCACAAGTCCCATCTTGACAACCACTAAAGCAAAAGTGTTACAATGTAAGAAACAGCGGATTTTTTTATGTTAGATAATAAATTTAGAATAAAATATAAAAAGCAAAACGCCCCTTACATTATATAATTGAGGCGTTTTTTGTTCTTAAGGAGGGAAAATGTCGTCATCTTTTCTTCGCACCATGGGAAAGGCCATCGGGCTTTTCACGATTTTAGCCACCATTTTGTGGCTCGTACCCAGTAATCCGGCTCAAGCGGGGACCATCAGCAGCATTACGGTTACGCCGTCCACGACAGACACAGGCGCGACCGCCACTTATAACATTGGCTTTACACCGGCCACAGCTGTGAGTCAGGGCTCGCTTAATGTGATGTTCCAAGGGTCTTGGGAAAATAAATTTGATATCAGTTTGGCGGCAAAAGGAACGGGCACAACCAGCACAATTGGCGATATTGTCTTCCGCGACAGCTTTAGCGGCGCCGTGGGCTTTAATCTGACCAACCTCCAGGCCAACACAGCCGCAACTTTAGTTGTGGACAATATTAAAAACCCGTCCAAAGCCGGCCAATTTAAGGTGCTTATTTGGACTATGTCCGGCTTTAGCAATGCAGATGGCGACCCCTCCAAGGGCCAGTACGAAAAAACCTTTAATATCGGCTCTCTTTCCATTCAGGGAACCGTAACCGACCCGGATGGCAACGCGGTGCGCGACGCTTTTGTGATGGTCCGCACTGACGACTTTTCCTTTAACAACGGCACGCCCACTGGCACGGATGGCAATTACGCGGTTGGCGGTTTAACCTCTGGCAAGACATATAAAATTGAGGTCTTCCCGCCCATGGGCGGACAAGGCGGTTCAACCGGCTTGGTAGCGCCCGACGCGGTCTCGGTCACCTACTCCGGAACTTTAATCACCAAAAATCTCCAATTCGTCAAAGCCGTCAAAACCATTACCGGCACTGTCAAAAAATCCAATGGCACGGCTGTGGCTAATGCCAATGTTATGGCTTTTCGAAAAAACTCGCCGGGCAATGCTATGGCCACGACTAACTCTTCGGGCGCTTATACGCTCTTGGTTTCCGGCGGCGACTGGGATGTTATGCCCAATGCCTCCGGAGGCGGCAGTCCCGGGCAACAAACGCAAGTGGACTGGGCTTACGCTCAACCTCCCACGCCAGTCCAATTCTCAACTAACACCACGGCCGAGACAAAGACCGTTGACTTCACCGTGGTTATCGCCTCGGCAACTATCAGCGGAAGCGTAGTTAAACCCGATGGCACGGCTTTAAGCGGTATGGGCGTGGGCGTGGGCATCTTTAATAAAAGCGGGTTCGGCACAGGCAGTCCCATTGACAATAATGGCGGTTTTTCCGCCAGAGTGCCGGCCGGAACCTACGAACTGGGCATCTGGTCTCAAGATGACACTTATGCCGCGCCGGCTCTGGGCGCTATCACTGTCAAAGACAATGAAAACAAAAATCTAGGCGTCATTAAACTGCTCGAAAAAAAGGATAAAATCACTGTCACGGTCAAGGATAAAACTTCGGGCACGGGCTTAGGCAATATTGAAGTTAACTCATTCCAGATGGACGGCGGCACAGGTTTCTCTCACACTAAAACCGGCAGTGACGGCAATGCCACCTTAAAAGTCACCCCGGGCAAATGGGGCGTGATGGCTATGATTGGCTTTGGTGAAAAAGGCGGTGAAGGTCCCAAGCCACAGGCCCTGGGCGACAAACCCACTTCTTCTCTGCAATATGTCATCACCGGCGGTCCGAAATTTGTCAAAGTCAGTTCCGGCGTCACAGCCACCATTTCTTTTGAAGCCGTGGAAGCCAATGCCACACTGAACGGCACTGTCATTGACTCCAGCGGCAGTGTTCTTACTTCCATCTTTGGCTACGCAGGCGCGGATGTAGGCGGCAAAGATGATTTAGGCCTGATGCACGGCGGCGGAATTGGCGGTCCGGTAGAACGCGGCTCCTTTAGCTTTAAGGTGCCTTCTGGCTCATATAATGTAAATATGATGATGCCTCCCGGCACGGGTTACACTTCCGGCGAGCCAACAGCTGTCACTATTGCCGCCAATGAAACGAAAAACTTAACCTTAAGTGTCTATAAAAACGATGCCGCGATTTCCGGCACGATTAAGGACGAAGACGGCAATGCCGTTAAAAATATCTTTCTCCAGACCTTTGTCACCAACAAAAAAGGCGCCTGGCAAGGCGGCAACATTAACCCGTCCAACGGCACTTATTCTATTTCTGTGGCCTCGCAAGCCGGCCCTTGGACTTTGGGTTTCTGGATAGACCCAAATTCCGGTTACTTCTCCCAGCCCTCTGGTGACAACTCGGTTAACCCCAAAGCCGGCGAGACGGTCTCCAAGGATTTAGTTATCCGTAAAGCCAATGCCACTATCACCGGAACAGTTAAAGATGACAAGGGCAATGCCGTGGTTGGCGCTTTTGTCCAAGCCGACAACCATCCCCAGAATAAAGGCGACCGCGTGGCGGGCCTGCCGTTCTTTGAACACGGCTTAACCACGGATGCGGACGGCAAATACTCCATCAAAATCCCGGCAGACAAATACTTTGTTTCAGCTTTCCTGCCCCCTGAAGACCTGAAGAGTAAAAAACTCTGTCCACCTCTTGCTTCGGAAGTCCAAATAGGTAAAAACGAAACCAAAACCGCTGACCTTTCCTTCCGTACCGCTGATGTGGAAATTAAAGGCACGGTCAAGAAAGACGGCACTGCCAACGAGGGGGCTTTGGTTACTTTCTACTCCGACAAAGGGGGCTACATTGAAACCGAAACCGGCTCGGATGGTTCCTACACAGTTAATGTGACCAAAAATGAAAACTGGCACGCCATTGCCGAGAAAGACGAATCAAGCAGCAGTAAAACCACTCCTGACGCTCTCGTCTCCACAGAATCGGTTTTTGACACTGGCACTTCTACCTCCAAAACCGTGGACTTGGAGCTTAAAGCCAATACCACTCCCCTTTCCACGCCCATAACCTCCAGCTTTGATTCAGACAACAGCAAACAAATCAAAATCAGCGACGGCGACCAAAGCGGCGCTTCAATTTCCATTCCGGCTGATGCTTTGGACGATGACAGCCAAGGCGGCAATGTTACCCTGACTGCCGCTGCCACCACAGAACTGCCGCATCAAGCCACCACCAAGCCCGTCTCCACGGGTATTGATATTAAAGCCGTTGATGACCAGGGTCAACCTCTGACCTCGCTTAACTCATCAGCCACAATTACCCTGCCTTACAAGGAAAGTGATATCAAGGCCATGGGGCTGACCGAAGATGACCTGGCTGCCTCTTACTTTGACGACACAGCCGGCACCTGGAAAACCATAGATGGCGCGGCTTCCATTGACAAAACCAACGACACCATCACTTTCTCCACTTCCCACTTTACTGTCTTTGCGCTCACTGCTAATCCAGACACTACCGCTCCCTCGGCACCGACTGACATCAAAGCCACAGCCGGAGACGCTAAAGTCACTTTGTCTTGGACAAATCCGACGAATAGTGACTTTGACCATATCAATATCTACCGGTCCACCACTTCCGGCACACTGGGAAGCAAGATTAAATCCACTTCGGGCAAAACCATTACTTCTCACGAAGACACGGGATTAACCAATGGCACCACCTATTATTACACGGTTAAAGCAGTGGATACTTCCAGCAACGAATCAACCAATACGGCACAGGTTTCGGCTAAACCCGGTTCTCTGCCCAAAACCGGGGTGTCTTCGGAAAATAACCAAACCGCGCCGTGGTACCTCTTATCTCTACCCGCGGTTCTTCTGGTCGCTTTCTTAGCCCGTCTGAATTTCAGAAAAGCGAGATAAAAAATGAAAAATAGGCGAGTCCTCAAAGGTTTCCTCATTTTTGCGCTCCTTGTCTCCTTGGTGGGCTGGGTGTTAGGCAGAGCGCCCAGCCCCACCCGGGCCGGAGCCATTACCAATTTAACTGTCAGCGCGGCTTCTCCCACTAAATCCGCCACCACCACTTACACGATAAGTTTCACGATTGCCACTAAAATTCCCAAGACCTCGGGCCGCATTAATCTTGATTTACGAGGCCCTTACTGGGACTATAATTTCAACAGCGCCACCGTGGATTCAGGCACTTCCCCTTCCGGTCTTTCAATGTACAACCGCTGGTGGAATGGTTTTCAACTGTCCACGAGCGCGGATATTGCGGCGGGCAGCGCCATTACCTTAAAAATCGGCAATGTGGTTAATCCCTCCAAGGGCGGTTATTATTTCGCCCATGTCTGGACCGCGGATTATTCCACTAATTTAGACGGCAGCAGTGACTGGGGCGGTGATTACAACAGCGCCTATTTTGAAATTGGCACCACAACTAATGTCAAGGGTAAAATTACTGATGATTTAGGCGCGGCTGTGCCCAATGCCAATGTCAATATCGCCACAAGCAACTGGAGTACTTACTTTTATACTTACACAGATAAAAACGGCGATTATGGTTTTGGCGATGTCACGGCCGGCACTTATAATTTTGATATTTATTCGCCGTCAACTTACAGTGGCGGCAAAACCTACTTTCCGCCCAACCGCGCGACTATTACTGTAACCGACGGCGTGACCACCACAAAAAACGCCAGCTTTTTAGCCACCACCAAGACATTGAGCGGCAAAGTCACGAAAAATACCAGCACTGGCACCGCGGTCACAGATGCCAATATCTCGGTCTGGAAAAATGGCGGCAATGGCTGGGCTCAAGCCACCACGGACTCAAGCGGCAATTATTCCTTTTCCTTAACCGGCGGCACTTGGGGTCTTTCGGTTTACCCCAAGACATGGCCCGCGGACTGGACCTATTCCACCTACAATGAAACAATGAGTTTTGCTGATGACGCCACCCAAGAAACCAAAACCAAAAACTTTATCGTGGAGGCGTTAAGTTCCACGATTACCGGCACAATCCAAAAACCAGACGGCACCGCGCCGACCAAATGGTCAGTTGGCCTCTCTTTTTCCAATTCCAAAAACCAGTGGTTCTCGGCCCAAATGAATGATGACGGCAGTTTTTCCGCTAAAGTCACGGCCGGCACTTATACTATTTCGGGCTGGGTCTCGGATAATTCATTTGCCTTCCCGGAAGTGGCTAACTTCTCCGTGGATAATGACGCCACCAAAGCGCTGGGCATTATTAAATTAGTGGAGAAAAAGGATACTATTTCCGGTACTATTAAAGATAATACGGGCGGACGGGTCACCGGCGCTTCTGTCTCGGCTTGGAAGTCCGGCGGCGGTTATGACTGGGGCAATGCCACTTCGGATTCCAATGGCGCCTACACTATTAAAGTAACCCCGGGCACTTGGCAGGTTTCGGCTTGGCCGCAATGGAAAGAAAATGGTTATGACCATGTCTATTCCGGCAAACCCGCTTCTGTGACTGTCACTTCGGGCGTGCCTGCCACCAAGGACTTCACCTTCCAAAAAGTCACGGCCACGATTAAAGGCACGGTCACTGACCCGGACGGCAATGTGCTTTCTTCCTGCAATTCCTGGGTTTCTGCCAACGATGGTTCGCAGGAATGGAGCAATATCGGCGCTTCTATGACTAACGGCACCTTTAATTTAAGAACGCCGGCTGGCACCTGGACTGTCACGGTCTATGCTTGGGGTTGCGGCGATTACAGCACGCCTGACCCGCAAAAAGTGACGATTGCGGATAATGAGACCAAATCAATCACCATTAAAATGGTTAAAAACGACGCCACTATCACGGGGACGGTTTATGATGATAAAGGCGCTAAAGTGACGAATACCTGGATGAGTATCTATGCCACCAAGGGTAAATACGGCTCTTGGCAATCCTCCAACTTTGATACTGCCACGGCTACCTACTCCATCAAGGTTTCTGCCGGCATTTGGAACTTGGGCTGGTGGATTGACCAGAATCTGGGCTATAGTTCGGGCAATGGCCAGGATGTGGAACTTGACATTAAATCCGCTGAAACCAAAATTTACGACATCAACCTGAAAAAAGCGGATTCCACTATTTCCGGCAAAGCCACCAAAGATGACGGCACAGCCATGCAATGGGCTTGGATTACCGCGGACACGCGCGACCCCAATGAAAAGAAAGAAGCCAGCACCTATTGGTATTCCAATGGCGCTTCTTCCAACAACAATGGTGAATATACTTTGAAAATTCCGGCCGGCACTTACTGGGTCGGCGCCAATATGTGGCCCGGTTCGGGTTATATCAACCCAAAACGCCAGAAAGTGACTGTGGACGCCAAGACACCGGCCACGGTTAATCTCACTTTCCGCAAAGCCGACGCCACGATTAACGGCAAAATCACCAAGGATGGCAGCGGCACCAATGCCTTTGTCAGTGCTTGGAGCGAAGACGGCGGCTATTCCGAAACCAGTTCTAATAATGAAGGAGTATATGGATTGTCGGTTTCCAAAGGCACCCAGTGGCACTTAACCGCGGTCAAACAAATTGATAAAGAAATCTGGAAATCCAAAGAAACAGTAGTGGATATGACTGACACCAAAGAGGCCTCAAAGGACCTAGAATTACTCAAACAGACCTATTCCCTGCCCAATACCCAGACCGTAACCTTTGACCCCAGCAAACAGCAAACCATTAATCTTTCCGACGGCACCACCATCAGCGCGCCAGCGAACAGTATTACCACCCAGTCCGGTAATGTCACTTTAACCGCGGAACCCACAGCTGAATTGGCCCAGGAACCGGACGCTAAACCCATTGCTTATGGCTACGAATTAAATGTGACTGACTCCACCGGCAAAGCCATTGACACTTTTAACAGCAATGTAACCTTAGAGACCAAATACGAAGACACTTGGGTTTCCGACAGCAAGGTCATGGATGAAAATGAGTTAATCTTGGGCTACTATGACAAATCCGCCGGCACCTGGAAAGAATTGGATAGTTGCACGATCAATGAAGATGAGAACAGTGTCACCTGTCAGGTTAACCACTTTACCAAGTTTGCTTTGGTGGCGGCTTCAGATACCACCGCGCCCGGCGCGCCGACTAACCAAAAAGCAGTGCCAGCCGATGCCAAAACCGCCCTGTCTTGGACCAACCCCTCGGACGCGGACTTAAAAGGTATTAATATCTACCGCTCCACGGCTTCCGGCCAATTAGGCAGCAAAATTCATTCCCAAGTAACCGGCACCAGCAAAGAAGATACGGGCTTAACTAATGGCACAACTTATTACTACACCTTAAAGTCAGCGGACGCTTCGGGTAATGAATCCACTAACACGGCTCAACTCTCGGCTAAACCAGACAGTTCCTATGCCACCACCGCGGCTTCTCTCCCCAAAACCGGCTATGAAAAACCTTCTCAAAATCCCGCCCAAGCGCTTATTTTACTGGTCGCTCTTGGCGTTGGGGCTCGTCTTCTTGCTTGGTCTCGCCTTAACCAAGTTCAGCCCTAAAAAACAATACTCTTCTCCCCTTTCCTCGCTTCTTCCCACTATTCGCGAGGAGTCCTTAGAGCCGAAATCCAAGGATTTTGGTTTGGTGATTAATAAATTAAAGGTTAACGCGCCGGTGGTGGCTGATGTGGATGCTTACAGCGAAAAAGAATATTATGCTAAATTGCGAAGTGGCGTGGCGCACTTTAAGGGCACGGCCAAACCAGACCAAAATAAAGGCAATATCTTTATCTTTGGCCATTCCGGATTCTATAAAAACGACCCGGGCGAGTACAAAGAGGTCTTCAGAAAATTAGACGAGCTTAAAAAAGACGACCAGATTCACCTTTGGTGGAAGGAAAAAGATATGGTCTTTAAGGTGACCGAGAACAAGGTGGTGGCACCGGATGATTTTTCTGTCATTGAACAGACCAAAGACCTCGCTTTAACCCTAATGACCTGCTGGCCCCCGGATACGATTGATAAAAGAAGGGTGGTCGTGGCTAAACC
>CAZKOU010000005.1:0-5493 GCA_964554505.1 uncultured Candidatus Saccharibacteria bacterium | reverse complement strand
CGCGCCAATCCCTTTTTTTCATCAATTTTTTCATTATTAATGTGTGTAATAATATCGTTTTTAATCACACCGGCTTTGTCTGCCGGACTGCCCGGCACCACGGCTGGCGCGCGCGGGTTATCAGAATAAATCAGCACGCCAAAATCTACGCTTAAATCAGCCGCTTCTTTAACTTCTTTGGTGACCGGGAGATAACGAACGCCCAAGAAAGGCCTTTTGATTTTGCCGGTTTTTTGAACCCCGTCTAAACCCGTTTTGACTGTATTAATGGGCAGGGCAAAACCAATGCCCTCGGCTATACCCTTGGCCGCTACCGCGGTATTAATGCCCACCACTTGACCTTTCAAATTAACCAAGGGTCCGCCGGAATTGCCCGGGTTGATAGCCGCATCTGTCTGTAACAAACCTTCTAAAGTACTGCCGTCTTCTACTTCAATTTTTCTTTCCTTGGCTGAAATCACCCCTGTGGTCACGCTGTTTTGAAATTCGCCCAAGGCATTACCAATAGCCACTACTTGCTGACCAATTTCCAGACGGTCAGAATCCCCTAATTCCACCACGGGCAAAGAATTAGCGTCAATTTTCAAAACCGCCAAGTCGTTAAAGGGGTCCTTGGCCTTGATGGTCGCAGAAAAATTTTCACCATCTTGAGTAAAAACCATGTAACTGGCTTTCTCGTCTGCCACCACATGCTTATTGGTAACCACCAATCCGTCGGAAGTAATAATAAAGCCCGTGCCCCCGCCTTTCTGTTCGGCCAAATTGCCAAAAATATCCGCCAAAGTACGTTTGGAAGTAATGGAGACCACAGCGGGCGTCACTTTTTTGGCCACTTCAATCACGGCCGAGGACTCCTCTAAAACGATTTTTTCTGTCTTAAAAGTAGGAATTTCCACTGGTTTAATTTCGGAAATTCCCAGCCAACTTAAGCCCAAAGCGCCCAAGAAACCACCCAAAACGCCCATGGCAAAACTTAAAACCAAAATAAAAACAAAGATAAATCTTTTTTTAGGAGTCATTTTTTTGAATCAAACGGCCCAAGTAAAGACCGGCGAGCACTGCAAGCAAAGTAACCAATAAAGCATAGATTAACCACGAAATAATACTTTGGCCGGGCTGGATGAATTTCTCAATAATATGCGTAATGGCTTCGTTCCACGCCAAAGCCGCCACTAAAGAAAAGGCCGAAATAATCAAAGTGGCTAAAGTTTTCTTGAATTCTGCTTTGACGGTCTTGTTTTCTTTGGCCATTTTTGAAACCTCTTTTTTCCCTCTCTTATATCTATTTTAATACTTTTTTAATTTTTCTAAAAGATGCCTCCTGACCGACCGGGCATCCACTTTCCCCTTCATCTCCCTCATCACCTCGCCCACTAAAAATTGCAGGGCATTTTCTTTGCCTTTCTGATAATCCAAAACCGCCTTTTGATTTCTATCCAAAACCTTATTGATTAAGAATGCGCTCACTTTTCCTTTCTTTCCCTCTCTTTTTTTAATGAGTCGTAAAATGTCAACGGGTTTTAATTCCCTTGTTTGGGCTTGATTGATTAAAAGATTAGCCACAGTTTTTGCCTGACCGCCTATTTGCAAAGTGGCCTTAAAAAGGTCTAAAAGCCCTTTTTTAATTAAAAGTTCGGCTTCCCTAAACGCTAAATGATATTCAGAAATTAATGTCTGGGGTTGAAGACCTGATAAAGAAGGCATTTCTTTTTTAACATCTTTCAGCGCTCCCTTAATCTGTAGGGGCAAAAGGTCTGGCTCGGCAAAGTAGCGGTAATCAGGAGCTTCTTCCTTGCTGCGCTGGGAAAAAGTCCTTTGATTTTTTTCGTCAAAGCCGCGGGTCTCGTGGCTCACTTTCCCGCCTTTTTCTAAAATTTCGGTTTGCCTTCCGATTTCATAATTAATTGCTCTCTCAACCGAACGAAAGCTATTCAGATTTTTGACCTCCACTTTTGTTCCTAATTTTTGTTGATGGTTGATTGCTCCGACGCCGTGGTCAAAGCCCCGACCTTTCTGCGTCGAGGTTGATGGTTGATGGTTTAGAAGCGAGATATTCGCCTCCACCCGCATCTGTCCTTTTTCCATATCCGCGTCGGAGACCCCCAATTTCCTAAAAATACGTTGGATTTCTTGGGCAAATTCTTTGGCTTGCTCTGCCGAGGTTATATCTGGTTCAGTCACCAATTCCAAAAGCGGCACGCCGGCGCGGTTAAAGTCAACTAAAGAGTAGTTAGCGCCCGTGGGATGTATTAATTTTCCAGTATCTTCCTCTAAATGAATTCTTCTTATCCTGATTTTTTTGGATTTTGCCTGCCCGCCGTAGCCTTGGCGAAGGCGGGGATTTTGGATTTCATTTGACATTTGAGCTTTGACATTTGACATTTCAAAGTATCCACTTTGGCAAAGCGGCAAATCATACTGCGATATCTGGTATCCTTTGGGCAAATCCGGATAAAAATAATTCTTGCGGTCCCATTTGGCTTGAGGATTAATTTTGCAATTAAGCGCTAACCCTAATTTAATGGTCTCTTCCACGGCTTTCCGATTTAAGACCGGCAAACTGCCGGGCAGACCTAAACAAACCGGACAAATGTAGATATTGGGCCTTCGGACAACCCGTCTCGCAAAGGTCGGTCTCGGCTGGGCCCGAGCCCAGACGGACGAGCTGAGGTGGAACGGGTCATTTTTACAAGCGCAAAAAAGCTTGCTTTTGGTTTTTGTCTCGGCGTGAATCTCCAGCCCGATTGTTGATTGATATTTAGACATTAGAAATTTAGGAATTAAGGAATTTTATTTATCAGCCCCCCAAGGGCTTTTTCAAAATTTCGCAAGGCCTCTTCCAACGAAAAAATCAAAGGCGCGCCTTCGCCGTGAACCAACCGGTTTCTAACCTTGTGACCTTCCCAAGCTGCCTGATAATCTTCTTTTTTTGCAAAAAGATTTTCCGCTTTTTTCAGACGCTCGCCCAAACTATCACCCAACACCCGGGTTTTCAAGATAAAATCCAGTAAATTATCCGCTTCAATCACCGCGGTTCTTAAATTAGCAATCTGGCCGGTTTGTCTTAATTGTTCAATTCTCTGTTGCCTCAAGGAAATTTCGGCTTGATCAATTTTAAGGCCAGCGTCTTTTGACTTAATTTTCAAAAAAGGCAATTTCAGAAAATACCAAACTCCCCTCAATATCCCGCTCACCAATTTTTGTTCTGTGGTTTCTCTATGCCGTCTCATTTATCTCTTTCCTCTCCTTCTTGATTTTATCTACCCCTTCCTCTTTCAGGGTTTTTTCCTTTTCCGTTTTTGCTCTTTATTACTTATGGTTTCTTTGCTTCTTACTTTATTACTTTATTACTTTATTACTCTATTACTCTATTGCTCTATTGCTCTATTGCTTTATTGCTCTATTGCTCTATTGCTTTCCCCTTATTATCTCCTCAATCTCCCCGGCGGCGGCTAAAATTCTCTCCTCGCTCCATTTGGGTCCCACAATCTGCAAGCCCACCGGCAAATTATCAACCCTCCCTATCGGCACTGAAATGGCCGGCAGTCCGGCAATATTGATTGGTACGGTATAGATATCTGAAAGATACATTGCCAGCGGTTCGTTAATCTTTTCGCCGATTTTAAAGGGTAAAATCGGCGAAGTTGGCAGAATTAGGACATCAAAATCTTCAAAAATCTTCTCAAATTCTTGCTTAATTTTGGCTCGGGCAATTTGAGCCGAATGATAATAGGCCTCATAATATCCGGCGGAAAGCACGTAAGCGCCCAACATTATTCTTCTTTTGGCCTCCGGCCCAAAACCTTGCGCTCGGGTTTTCAGATATTGTTCCAAAAGATTGCGGCTCCGGGCCCGAAAGCCAAATTTCACGCCGTCATAGCGCGCTAAATTGGAAGAAACCTCGGCTGGCATAATAATATAATAAACCGCTAAGGCCATATCCAAAACATCAGCCAAAATTGAGGTCTTTTGCGTGTTTGGAAATTTTTTCTGAATTTTAGCCATCGCCAAATTGTAAATTTTTTTCGAACTGTCAGTCGGTTGAGTATCCAAAATTCCGATTTTGAGCTTTGGATTTTGGATTTTATTTGGATTTTGAGTTTTGGATTTTGGATTTTCCTGACTCGTGCTATCATTTCTGTCCCACCCCTCAATAATACTTAAAAGAATGCGCGCGTCCTCCACGGTCTTGGTTATCGGTCCGATTTGGTCCAAAGAAGAAGCCATAGCCATCAGCCCATATCTTGAAACCGCGCCATAAGTCGGTTTTAAGCCCACCACCCCGCAAAACGAAGCCGGCTGGCGGATGGAGCCGCCGGTGTCCGAACCCAAAGCCGCTAAAGCCATATTGGAAGCCACGGCCGCGGCCGAACCGCCGGAAGATCCACCCGGAACCCGTTTTGGGTCGTGGGGATTTTTAGTCGCTCCAAAATACGAGGTCTCGGTGGAAGAGCCCATCGCAAATTCGTCCAAATTGGTTTTGCCCAAGATAATTGCGCCGCCATCTTTTATTTTTTTTGAAACAGTCGCATCGTAAGGGGCGATAAAATTCTCCAAAATTTTAGAACCAGCCGTACAAGGCAGTCCCCGCACTAAAATATTGTCTTTAATAGCCAGCGGAATTCCGTCAATTGGACTTTTTGCCCTGCCCTTTTTTCGTCTCTCGTCGCTTTCTTCGGCTTGCTTTAGGGCCAAATCTCCGGTCAAGGTAATATAGGCGTGAATATCTTTTTCTTTTTGGTCAATTTCCCCTAAAACTGCCTCGGTCAACTCCACCGCCGAAATTTTCTTTTCTTTGAGCAGTTCACTGGCTTGCTTTAAAGTTAATTTTGCTAATTCCATTATTTATGCTTTATTGCTCTATTGCTCTATTGCTTTATTACTTTATTACTCTATTACTCTATTGCCGACTATTGATTACTGTTATTCCAATATCCCCGGCACTTTGACAAAATTATCTTTTAATTCCGGCGCATTTTTCAAAAGCTCTTGGGATGAAACTTCTGACTCCGCCACTTTATCTTCCCGTAGTTCGTTTATTTCTATCCCCTCTTCTCTACTGCTTATTGCCTTATTGCTTATTACTCTATTGCTTATTGCTTTATTGCTTATTGCTCTATTGCTTATTGCCTTATTGCTTACTACTTTATTACTTACTGCTCTATTGCTCTTCTTAATCCACCCCTGCACTTTGGAAACATAACTCAAAACCTCGCCTATTTGCCGGGCGTATTTTAATTTTTCTTGAGCAGTTAGTTCCAAACGGGAAAGAGTTGCCAAATGCTCAATTTCTTCTTTAGATAATTTCATTTCTCTTTCATTTTACGCCCCTGCCTTGATTTTTTAAAGGGGTTGATAGGGGCCCCTTGTCATCCCCTTCTATTTTTACAAATCTTCCGTCTTCCAACCGCTTAAATCCCTGCCGGCCCATCATGTCTTCCAACCATTTCTGCTCGGCTTCTTTTTTCTCCCTTATCCTCCCCTTAAAATCTT
>CAZKOU010000004.1:6403-25784 GCA_964554505.1 uncultured Candidatus Saccharibacteria bacterium | reverse complement strand
ATTGGATGTTGGAATTTGCTCATATTCGTGAATATTGAAATTTAAATTCGATATTCGGCTTTACTTTTGAAACGCGGTTCCAGCTGGAATCAGTCGTCCGATAATTACATTCTCCTTCAAACCGCGCAGATTGTCAATCGCTCCCCTGACCGCGGCGTCCACCAGCACCGAGGTGGTCTCCTGAAATGAGGCGGCAGAAAGCCAGGAATCGGTTTTCAAAGACACGCGGGAAATACCCATCACAATCTCATCATAAGTAATCTTTTTGCCCCCTTCCTTAAGCAAGGCATTATATTCCCGAATCTTTCTTAAATCCACAATCTGACCGGGTAAAAAGCGGCTGTCGCCAAAGTCCTTAATCTTCACCTTGGAAAGCATCTGGCTGACTATCACTTCCAGGTGCTTATCATTAATTTTCTGGCCCTGCGAAACATAGATAGATGAAATCTCATTGACAATATAGCGGGAAATCGCCTCGCGGCCGCGCAGACGAAGCAAAACCGAAAGGTCTAAGGCGCCTTCGGTTAATTGCTGACCCTTTTTGACCGGCTCTCCATTTCCGACCAAAATCAAAGTATAAGGCGCCAAGGGGTAAGAAATTTTTACCTTTTCTTCGCCTTTAATTTCAATCTTTTCCTTAAAAACCCTGGCCTTACCCTTAAGCTTGGTGCGGATAATGGTTCCTTCTTTGGTTTTTAAGACGGCTTGGCGCGGCGCCATTTCCTCGCCATTTTTAACCAAGAGTTTGGCTTCGGGATAATCCGCCAGATTATAATTTTCCTGATTTTCAATTTTGGACTCCAAGGTTAAAACCAAACGCTCGGCTTCTTCAGTCACCAAGACCCTGCCGTCAAACTCGGCTAAAATGGCTGGGTTTCTGGGCGGACGGGCTTCAAATAATTCTTCCACGCGCGGCAGGCCCGTGGTAATATCCGTGCCTGTAACGCCGCCCATATGAAAGGTCTTCATAGTCAACTGGGTACCGGGTTCGCCAATGGCTTGCGCCGCCATTGTGCCCACCACTTCGCCTAACCTGACTAATTCGCCCTTGGATAAATCCTGACCGTAACACATCGCGCAAAGGCCATAGGGCTCCTCACAGGTTAGGACTGAACGTGTCCATACTTCTTCTATATTGCTTTTTTCCGCTTCTTTGGCAATTTTTTCCGTGATTAATTCGTTCTTTTTAACAAGCACTTTTCTGGTTTCAGGGTCTACTACATCTTTCAAGGCTACCCAGCCGCTTATTTTCTCCCAAAAAGGAAGACCAAACTCGGCCTCTTCACTTTTACTGACGCGGATGCCATTTTTGGTTTTACAATCTATATTTTGAATAATCACATCTTGGGAAACATCCACCAAACGCCGCGTTAGATAGCCCGCGTCAGAAGTCCTTAAAGAAGTGTCTGACTTGCCTTTGCGCGCGCCGTGCGAAGAAATAAAATATTCAAAGACCGAGAGCCCTTCTTTGTAATTATGTTTAATGGGCAGAGGAATAATCTGGCCGGCCGGATTGACTACCAGACCCTTGATGCCGGAAAGTTGGGTTACTTGCGCAAAAGAACCCCGCGCGCCCGAGGTAATCATCATATAAACCGGATTTTCCGGAGTGTAAGCATTGGTCATAGAGTCCTTGATGCGGTCGCGGGCAGCCATCCAAAGTTCCAAAATTTTACTCTCCCCTTCTTCCGGCGTAATCAAGCCGCGGCGAATATCCAGCCGTAAAATTCCCTCCTCTTGTTCGGTTTCCGCCAAAATTTTCTCCTTATCTTCGGGAATAATAAGGTCATCTAAAGAAATAGTCATACCAGAAAGAGTGGCGGTTTCAAAAGCCAAATCTTTAATCTTGTCCACCACTTGGGCTGTAACGCTGTTTCCAAATTTTTCAAACACTAAAGCCACCACCTTTTTGAGCATGCCCGAAGATTGGGTTTCGTTTTGATAGGGAAAACCCGCGGGCAGGGAATTATTAAATATAAGGCGGCCGGCTGTGGTTTCCAAAATTTCCTTTTCTTTTCTGACTTTAATTTTTTCCTGAAGTTTAATTTGTCCTGATTCAAAAGCCAACAAGGCCTCTTTGGGGTCGGCAAAAAGGTGTATTGGTTCTTTTTCGGCTTTTTCCAAGAGATGGGTTAAATAATAAGCGCCCCAAACCAAGTCCAGACGCATAGTCACCACGGGCTCGCCTGAAGAGGGCTTGAGCAAATTCAGGGAAGAACGCATAATTTCCGCGGCTTCAAAACGGGCCATCGTGGAAAGAGGCACATGCACCGCCATCTGGTCGCCGTCAAAATCCGCATTGTAAGCGTAAGTAACCAAAGGATGCACGCGAATGGCTTTACCTTCAATAAGCACGGGACGGAAGGCCTGAATGCCCAAACGGTGCAAAGTAGGCGCGCGGTTAAGCAAAACATAATAATTGGTGGTGACTTCTTCTAAAATATCCCACACTTCAGGCGTTTGCTGTTCAATTAAGCGCTGGGCATTGCGCACATTATGCACATAGCCGTCCTTAATCAGCCGCGAGATAACAAAGGGTCGAAAAAGCTCCAAAGCCATAATTTTGGGCAAACCGCACTCATCCATTCTTAGTTCCGGACCAACCACAATCACCGAGCGGCCCGAGTAGTCCACGCGCTTGCCAAGCAGGTTTTGACGAAAACGGCCTTGTTTGCCGCGCAGCATATCGGAAAGGGAACGCAATTTTCTTTGCGCCGCGGAAGTGGCGGCGCGGCCGCGGCGGGCTTGATTGTCAATCAAAGCATCTACGGCTTCCTGCAGCATTCTCTTTTCGTTACGGCAAATCACTTCCGGCGCGCCTTGAGCCAGCAACCGTTTTAAGCGATTGTTGCGGTTAATCACGCGGCGGTAAAGGTCATTTAGGTCTGAAGTGGCGAACCGGCCGCCGTCTAACTGAACCATTGGTCTAAGGTCAGGCGGAATCACCGGCAGACGGGAAAGAATCAGCCAGTCCGGTTTAAGACCGGCCTCCAGAAAATCGCTGACCAATCTTAAACGTTTCAGGACTTTACGTTTCTCTGCCAAGGAACTTGTTTCGGATTTGGCTTCCAATTCCTTTTTCAATTCCTCAAGTTTAAGATTTTTGAGGGCTTCAAAAATGGCTTCCGCGCCAATGCCGACTTTAATAATGGAGCCGTACCTCAAAGACAAATCAAAATAAGCGGCTTCGGAAAGAACTGTATGGGGAGTTAAATTTAAAATTTGGGCTTTGCTTTGGCGAAAAGCCGCTTCTAATTGAACCAAATTGCTTTCTTTTTCTTTGGCTAAAGCGGCTTTTTCCTTTTGGTATTCAGAATCCAAATGTTTTAAGGCCTCGCCTTGAATCTGTTCATTAACTTCTTTGATTAAAAAACCGGAGAAATAAATAACGCGCGCCAAATCCGGCACGGAAAGGCCTAAAATAAGGCCCAAAACCGAAGGCATGCCCTTGACATACCAGATATGCGCCACGGGCGAGGCCAGTTCAATGTGACCCATTCTCTCGCGGCGCACCGAAGAATGAGTGACTTCCACGCCGCATTTATCGCAAATCACTCCCTTGAAACGTACTTTTTTATACTTGCCGCAGTAACATTCAAAATCCTTAGCAGGACCAAAAATGCGTTCGTCAAAAAGGCCGTCTCTTTCCGGACGCTGGGTGCGGTAATTGATGGTTTCGGGTTTGAGCACCTCACCAAAAGACCACGCCGAAATTTGCTCCGGTGATGCCACGGTGAGCCGTAGCGCCTCAAACTCTAATTCGCGCGACTTTTCTTTTTCCATTTTTTTATCTCTTTTTTTTCTTACGGCCTATCGGCTTTACGGCTTATCGGCTTATCAACGACGCTCGTCTTCTTAGTCAACGCTTCGACCTTTTGCTGAACCGACTGTCGTGGTTTTACTACAAAATCCACATTTAAACCCAGGCCCATTAACTCTCTGACCAAAACATTAAAAGAAGCCGGAATAAAGGGCTTTTGAATTTCTTCGCCCTTGATGATGGCTTCGTAAGCCCGACCGCGACCGACCATATCGTCGGACTTAATGGTCAGCATTTCCTGCAAAGTATGCGCCGCGCCATAGGCCTGCAGAGCCCAGACCTCCATTTCACCAAACCGCTGACCGCCGAACTGGGACTTACCGCCTAAGGGCTGTTGGGTAATCATAGAGTAAGGACCCGTGGAGCGGGCGTGAACCTTATCGTCTACCATATGAATCAGTTTCATTATATAAATCTTGCCCACTGTGGTTTCCTGTTCAAAATTAAGCCCGGTGCGGCCGTCGCGCAGTTGAATTTTACCGCTGGCCGGCAAACCGGCTTTTCGCAATTCTTCCTGAATTTGGGCAAAAGACGGCCCCTCAAACACGGGCGAAGCCACTTTGTAGCCCAATTTCTCCGCTGCCCAGCCCAAATGCGTTTCTAAAAGTTGGCCTAGATTCATTCGGGACAGCACGCCTAAAGGGTTAAGAACAATATCCACAGGCGTACCGTCCGGCAAAAAAGGCATTTCTTCTTCCGGCAAAATCCGTGAAATCACCCCTTTATTGCCGTGGCGACCGGCTAATTTGTCTCCCACTGAAATTTTGCGCAGTTGGGCCACAGTCACTTCCACAGAGCGATAAACGCCGGTCGGCAGTTCGTCGCCCTTATCTTTATCTAAAATTTTGACATTAATCACCCGACCCTGCTCGCCGTGCGGCATTCTTAAGGAAGTATCTTTAACATCCTTAGCTTTTTCTCCAAAAATGGCGCGCAGAAGTTTTTCTTCGGCGGAAAGTTCTGTTTCACCTTTGGGCGAGATTTTGCCTACCAAAAGAGTGCCGGCTGTGACCGAGGCGCCCAAGCGCACAATTCCCTCCTCATCTAAATTAGACAAGGCCTCTTCGCCCACATTGGGAATGTCGCGCGTGATTTGTTCAGGACCTAATTTTGTTTCGCGCACCTCTAAAATATATTTCTCAATGTGAATAGAAGTTAAAATGTCTTCTTTGACTAACCGCTCCGAGATAATCACGGCGTCTTCAAAAACACCACCGCGCAGGGAAAGAAAAGCCACTGTTAAATTAGCGCCCAAGGATAACTCGCCGTTTTCCGTGGCCGAAGAATCGGCCAGCAAATCCCCGGGTTTAATCTTTTGACCCACAAGCACGCGCGGTACCTGGTTAATCACTGTGCCTTGATTGGAACGGGCGAATTTAATCAAAGGATAAACGCGCTTCTGGTAACGGCGGTTTGGAACTTTTTCTCTGACTTCAATCCGCGCGCCGGAGACCGCCATAACTTCTCCCTCGTTTTCAGCCAGCACCACCTGACCGGAATAAGTCGCCACTTCCCGCTCCAAACCAGTGCCCACAATAGGCGCCCTTGGCTTAACTAAGGGCACGCCTTGACGCATCATATTGGAACCCATAGACGCGCGCGTGGCATCGTCGTTCTCCACAAAGGGAATTAAAGCCGTGGTAATGGAAACAATCTGCTTGGCCGAAACATCCATATTTTGAACCTGACCAGTGGGAGCGACAGAGGGTTCGCCAAATTTGCGCACTAAAGAATCCTTTTCCTTAAATTCTCCCTTGGGCGTTAAAGGTACGGAAGCCGGCGCAATTATTTTTTCTTCTTCCTCCGCGGCATCTAAATATAATAGTTTATTGGTAACGCGGGGACCTCCTTCTTTGGTTTGAAGCACTTCAAAATAGGGCGCCTCAATAAAGCCGTAATCATTGACGCGCGCGAAACTGGAAAGATAACCCACCAAGCCAATGTTTTGGCCTTCTGGGGTTTCAATGGGGCAAATGCGACCGTAGTGCGACGAGTGCACATCGCGCACCTCAAAGCCGGCGCGCTCCCGAGAAAGACCGCCCGGACCCGTGGCAGAAAGAGTGCGTTTGTGTTCTAATTCCGCCAAAGGATTAACTTGATTCATAAACTGGGAAAATTGCGAAGAGGCAAAAAATTCCTGTAAAACCGCGGCAATGGGTCGGGGATTGATTAAGGCGGCCGGGGAAACTATGTCTGCCTCAACCACACTCATTCTGTCTTTAATAATTCTTTCCAAACGCAGTAAGCCCACTCTCAAACGGCTTTGCACTAATTCGCCCACAGCCCGCACGCGGCGGTTTTTCAGATGGTCAATGTCGTCCTGTTTGGCTTCGGGGTTATTGTTCAAGCGGATAATCTCCGCCACCGCGGCTAACAAGTCCTCATTTTTCAAAATGCGGTTTGGGGGATTATTGGGCACATTAAGACCTAAACGTTGATTTAATTTATAGCGGCCGACGCGACCCAAATCATAACGTTTGGGATTATGAAAAAGGGCTTCCAAAAATTCATAGGCAATTTCCGGCGAAGCCAAATCGCCCGGCCGGATTCTTTTATAAACCTCCACATAGGCCTCCTCTGTGGTTTGGGCCGGGTCGCGTTCCAAAGTGGACTTTAGGTATTGATGCTCGGGATGGTTGTCCACCGGGCCCAAAGCGCGACTAATTTCTTCAATGCTCATACCCAAAGCGCGAAGAAGCGTGGTCACCGTGATTTTACGTTTACGGTCGATTTTCACGGAAATAATATCCCGGGAAGAGGTCTCCAGTTCCAGCCAGGCGCCGCGTTGGGGAATAATTTTGGCGCCAAAAAGTCGACGACCGGCTTGTTCAACCCCCACGAACAAAACGCCGTAAGAGCGCACAATCTGGTTAATCACCACGCGCTCAATGCCGCTGATGATAAAAGTGCCACGCGGAGTCATCAGGGGAAAATCGCCCAAAAAAACCTCTGTATCCTTCTTTTTATTAGTCGTCAGATTGCGCAAAGTAACTTGGCATTTCAAGGGCGCTTTGTAGGTGAGATTTTTTAGGCGCGCGGTTTCTTCGTCGCACTTGGGCTTGTCTAAATAATAGCGGCCAAAAATCAATTCAAATTGTTTACCCGTGAAATCCAAAATCGGGTTTATTTCGTCAAATATCTCTGAAATCCCCTCGTCAAACAACCATGAATAGGACTTGGTCTCAAGTTCAATTAAATTAGGCAAAGGGATATTAACGCGAACCGGATTTAAGTAAATTCGCTCTTTATATAACATAAAAAACCTCTCCCACAAAGAGGCAATTCTAAGACAGGTTGTTGTTAACCCAGCAAGTTTTCCACAAGCAACTCTACCTTATCACAAAGCCAAATTCTTTGTCAAGGGCTTCAAATTATGACACTCTTAATCTGTCACCCGGTCACAACATCACTTCACAAAACCCAAGTGCCTCTCGACTCTCAAAAGACGTTTTTTCCAGACATCAAACTCTTGCCGGAAGATAACTTCGTCCAGAAGTTTGTGAATTTCTTTTACTTCTTGATAAAGGTTATTATAAAGATTATTCAGATTGGAAATATCTGTTTCAATTAAGTCAAGGCGGGCATTGATGGTCAAAAATCGGGCGTCAGCTTGTTTAAAACGTTCATCAACCCGTTCAAAGCGTTTATCAATTTGCTTAAAGCGTTCATCAATTTGCTCAAAACGTTTATCCATATACTCCCGTTGCTCCCTAAATCCCCGGACCACCATAGCCGCTAAGTCATCAAGTGTCATTTGTTTTTCATTCATTTTATCCTCCAAAAACCATTATACAGAATTAATTATCCACAAAAAATAACTAAAAATTACTCAAATCCCGCCTGCGGCAGGCAACAAACCAATGGCCAAGTTGACCGCGCTTTCGCGCTGTTTTAAGACAAAGGGTTTAGTGGTCTGGGTCTTAAAGTCAGAAGCCGCCACCACCAAATAATAAGAACCCGGGCTGATTAAGAAGGTGAAACGGCCCAAATTATCCGTAACCTTGGTGGCGCGCAAAACGCCCTGTCGGGTGTCGTAAAGCCGCACAATGGCCAAGTCAAGCCCTTTCTTTGAGCGTACATCATAAACCTTGCCGTACGGTCGTTGGACATTGCGGCCCAAAGAAAGACGCAGGCCCAACAAAACCAGATACAAAAGCAAAATAAACAAATTATAGCCGCTGGCAATGATAAAGTAGGCAAAAACAGCTAAAGCCCCGCCGACAAATAAAAATAATCCGTTAAGATGCTCCAATAAGGTTAAAAGATAATTAATCAGGCGCAGGCGCCAAGCCAAGAGTTTAGGCAGGGATTTGCTCTGCGGATCTAAGAAAACAGTCATATTCAAAGTGCCGGCTTCCTTGATATCAATAATCCCGCCCTGATAAATGCCAGCCAGAGCCGAACGGGTTTTGCCCAGTTCCTGCTGAAAAGTGTAGCCGGGCTTATCCACAGTAACGAAATACTGACCGGGCTTGACCAAAAAGCCAAAGCGGCCCAAATCATCCGTGGTTTGCGTTTCCTTTAGTTTGTTTAACTGGGTTTCAAAAATCCTGACCACCGCGCCGCTAATCGGCTGGTTGCTGGCTCTGTCCACCACTCTGCCCCACGGCTTGCTCCGTCGCCGCAAAGGCAGAATGCCCACTGCCAAAAGGCGCAGTAAATTAAAATAAAGGGAAGAAACCGTGGCTGGCAAATGCGCGGCCACGCCGATACTGCCCAAACCCGCGGTAACCGCGGCTGAAGGCGTGGCAACTTTGCGCGCCAAATTTTTTACTTCCTGACGGCTCTTAAAAGTAACAATAGTGGTTAAAAATTTAGCCAAAGCGGGAGAAGTATCCGCCAAAACCGAGGCGGTATTTTTCAAGGCCTGCTCCACGCTATCCGGATTTTTTTCTTCAATCTTTTTCTCCTTGGTTTCGCCGCGCGCGGTGGTGGCTTGCTCGGAAGAAGTAATTGTCACTTCAGCATAGTTCAAACCTTCTTCGCCCGACGCGTTCAAACCAAACAGGCGATAAGTGTATTTGGTTTTAGCTTTAAGTTGGCGGTCTTTGTAGGTTAACTGATTGGTTTTAACTAAAGCCGAACCAAAATTATTGGCGGAAGAATAAATCTGGTACTGGTCGGCCCCCTTATCCGGCGCCTCCCATTTCAGTTCTATAAAATATCCTTCGGCTTCGGTTTTGCCTGTGGTGGCAATTAAATTGCGCGGCGCTTTGGTTAAAGTCCCGGCCTGCTTGGCGCTGGAAGCCGCGGAGTCGCCTTGGCTATTTAAGGCGTGGAGGTGGCGGGAGTATTGGGTGTTGGCTGAAAGACCTTTTTCAATAATAGAAGAAGTATTGGCGCCAACCGTAGCTAATACTCTATGATTGTCATCGTGAAGCTTAAAGCCGGTCTCGTTACTTGAGTTATCAATAAAATTCCAGGTTATTTCGCTTTCGGATTTACCCTGACCGTCCAAAAGAGAAGGAGCGGCCGGCAGAGTTTGATTCTCATTATTATCGGTTGCGTCATTGTTCCCGTTATCATTCGTGTTGGTGTTGGACGCTTGAGTCGTAAAATATGTCGAAGAACCAAAGCCGGATTCATTGCCCAAGCCATCTTTAGCCCGGTAGCGCCAGTAGTAGCGCGTGTTGTTTGATAAAGAGGAGGATGTCCACTGCCGCGAGGATTGATAAGAAGAATTCTGACAGTTCTGGTTGAAATTAGAATCCGAGCAGAGTTGAAACTGGTAAGTAACACTGCTTAAATCGCTGACCGCGTCCGCGATTAAAACCGGCGAGGCGGACTGCCCAGTGGCGCCATTAGACGGACTTTGATTGGAAAGGCCGGTGGGCGCCTGATTATCAATAGAAAAAGTGGCGCTCGTGGCTGGGCTGCCGTCTTCAATGTTGTCATTGGGCGTTAAGCGGACTTTGAAATTACTGCCTTGGCTTATGGCGCCGCCCTGATTGTTAGACGATTTCGTGTCAAAGCGGATAGTTAAGGTATTGTCGGAACTGGTGGAGATATTGGAAATCTGATAAACACTTCCATTACTTAAAGAAGGACTGCCTGCAGAGGCGGAAACCGAAGAAAGTTCCGGGTCTTTATACGAACTGCCGTTATCGTCGGAGAATTCCGCTTTGAGTTTGGTGGTATGGGCATTGCTGTCAGAAATCTGGGTTTGGAAAGAAAGAATGCCTGTGCCGTTTGTGGCCTGCGAAATGCCGGAAGGCGCGGTGGCCGCGGGCGCCTGATTAGCGCTATAAGTAATATCTACCTTGACAAAATCCGTGTAAAGCCAATTGGGAAACATATAAGTGGTGCGCTTTGGCCCCAAAGCCACCAGATAAAGATAATTATCGCTGTCTAAATAATTATTTAGACCATTGGTGTAACTTTTGGCAATGTTCTGGTCTTCTGAATTGGTGTGCGAACCAACTTGCTCCCAAGCGCTGGAATTGGCGTTCCAGATATAAAGCTCGGCCTCAAAACTCCCGCCGCAGGTTTCGCCTTTACATCCCCAGCCCTCCCAGAGCACATCAATTTTGGAGATAGTTAAAACATTCTCATTTATTTTGAAGCGAAAACGGGCGGCTGGATAACTATTGAACGTAAAATTATTGGTTTGAACGCGGCTATCGTTGGAACTGGCCGCATCTGAATAATTGGCGCTGGAAAACTCTGTCTCGCCGGAAATGGTTAATCCCCCGGGCGGCCGGGCCGAGGATTCAGCATTAAAGCCCTGATGCGTGGACGAAGGCGAAGTAATGCCGGAAAGAGTATAGGAAGAAAGTACGGCTTTGGCGGTTTTGGGCTTGATAGTCAAGACCGAAAGAAAGGAAATAAAAGACACTAAAACAACTAAAAACAAAGTCAGCCAATGTAAAAATAAAGCATAAGGTCGTTCGTGCCATAAACGATACCAGGTAATTTTTTGACAGCAACGGCTGTGCCAAGGGTCTAAAGAACGAAATAATGGTTTCAAAAATTTTCCTCCTTTAAGGTTGCTGTTCAGCAAAAATAGCCCGTTTGAGCAGGGCTTTGCCCAATATTTTCCCTAAACTCGCCTTTTTAAATATTGTAACATATTAAGGCGGCAAAGTGTGGCCTGCCACACGACTTGTCCGCCGAAGCTCGAAGAGCGAAGGTGGAAGCCCTTTAAGAGGCGAAGTATGGCCTGCCACACGAAGCCCTTTAAGGGGCGAAGTGTGGAAAACTACTCTCTTTCTCCTTTACTCTTGACAAAAAAGCCCGTCTCTTTTATACTTTCAAACTGTTAGGCAAATTTTGCCTAACCAATATGTTTAAACAAATCCTCAAAAGTGTAGGAGGAGTAAAAGCCATAGGCCAAAAGCACTGGGGAGTATTTGTTCTGGCCTTATTTGTTTTTGTGGGCAATCTCCTGCCGCGCCAGAATGCAGTGGCTTTGGGTTCAGAATTAACCTTAATGCCGGAAGAAGAAGTAGAAACAATTGTTACAGCCATTGCCGCTTACACCCCGGATTTAAGCGAAGATGCCAAACTGGCTTCGGTTTCTTTTGACGGTTTGGGCGGCTTTTTAGGCAGTAAACCACTTTCCGCCATTCAAAAAGAACCGATTAAATATGAAGTCCAAAAAGGCGACACTTATTCAACGATTGCCCAAAAATTTGAACTTCATGTAGCCACTATTTTAGAAACCAACAAAATTGACGACAAAAGCACCAAGGGCCTGCAGCCCGGCCAGATTTTAACTATTCCTTTTGAAGACACTTCTTCTTCTATGACGTGGCTGGATGAAGAAAATAAAGCCACCGAGGAGGCGAGAAAAGCCGAGGAAAAGAAACGTCAGCAAAAGTTGGCGCAAAAGCAAAAACAACTTGTCTCTAAAAGTTCAATAGAAAAAGCCGGCAGCGGTTTTCAGGGCGAAAGCGGCGGCTTGATTGTACCCATTCGCTCAAACGGCATTACGCGCGGCCTTTCGCGATTTCACACCGGCATTGACTATCGCGCGGATACCGGGACAACGGTTGTGGCAGCCGCGGCTGGCAAGATAGTGGAAAAAACCGGCGGCTGGGGTTCGGGCTGGGGTCTTTCCGTAGTCATTGACCACGGCGGCGGCAAAACCACCCGTTATGCTCACCTTTCCGGTTTTGAAGTAGGAGTAGGGGACTATGTAGAGCAGGGGCAAGTAGTGGGTTATTCCGGTAATTCGGGCTGGTCCACCGGTCCCCATCTTCACTTTGAAGAACGCATCAACGGTCGACCAGTAAATCCGTTTTAAGTCAGTTATTGGTTATCAGTTATCAGTTATTGGTTATTGGTGGGGAGCAAAGGTTGCTCTTTTTTTAATTTTAAGGTAAAATTAAGAAGAGTGTAGGAGAAAAAAATGGCCAGACAAAGAAAAATCAAAGAAAGCAAAAAAGAAATAAAAGCGCGGCAAAAAACCGAAGCCAATCCTTTTATTGAAAGAACGCCGACCGCGCCAGTGGTAACTCAAAAGACGACCGTGGTTTTGCCAAAAATTATGACAGTGCGCGAACTCGGCCAATTTTTGCGTTTGCCGCTTTCCGAAGTAATGACTGTCTTAATTAAAAACGGGCTGACTTTAACCTTAAACGAATCAATTGATTTTGACACCGCGGCCTTGGTGGCAGATGAACTGAATTTTGAAGCCAAGCCGCAACTCAAAGAAAAACAAGATTTATCTCCAAAAGAAGGAGACGAAAAAATTGAACTTAAGCCCCGACCAGCCGTGGTTACGGTTATGGGTCATATTGACCACGGTAAGTCAGCCCTGATTGAACGGATTCGCCAAATTGAAATGTTGAAGCACGAGGCAGGCGGCATTACCCAGAACATCGGCGCTTATCAGGTTAAAATAAAAAACAAAATAATTACTTTTATTGACACCCCGGGCCATGAGGCCTTTTCAGAGATGCGCTCGCACGGCGCCAATATCACGGATATCGTGCTTTTGGTGGTCGCGGCTAACGAGGGAGTAATGCCCCAAACCAAAGAAGCCCTTTCCCACGCGCTGGCCGCCAAAGTGCCGATTATTTCTGTCATTACTAAAATTGATTTACCCAACGCAGATATCGAAGCAACCAAACGGTCGCTTACCGAGGTAGGGTTAACTCCCGAGGAATGGGGCGGTACTAACCCCACGGTCGTTGTTTCAGCTAAAACAGGACAGGGTATTGACGAACTTTTGGAGTTAATTACTCTGGTAGCTGACCTCAAAGAATACAAGGCGCGCTTAAACGGTCCGGCTGTAGCCGTTGTCATTGAATCCAACAAAGAAAAAGAAAGGGGCAATGTGGCCACGGTTTTGGTTAAAGAAGGCACCTTAAAAGTGAACGATTACATTATTATGGAAAATGCTGCGGGAAAAATCAGGAATATGGAAGATGGTCTCGGCAAAAAAGTTCTGGAAGCCGGCCCTTCTACGCCGGTTTTAATTACCGGTTTAACCGAGATGGCAGAGGTGGGCGCTATTCTTAAGGTCGTCAAAAGCGCCAAAGAAGCCAAGGGGCAAATTCAAAGCAGTCAAGAAAGGAAAGTTAATACTATCCTAAAAATCCAGCAAACTGACGAGGGAATAATCTTTGAGTTGCCGCTGATTTTGAAAACCAATGTGGCTGGTCTGCTTAAAGCCATCCAGTTTCAGTTGGAAAAATTAGCCACAGCAAAAAGCCGTGTTAAAATCGTCCACGAAGCCGTGGGCGAAATTAATGAATCGGATGTCAACTTGGCTAAAGCCACGGAAGCAGTGGTCTTTGGCTTTCAGGTCAAAACATCGCCAATGGTAGCAAAATTAGCCGAGCGCCTGAATGTCCCTGTTTTTCAATTTGCCATTATTTATGAATTGTTAGACCAGGCCCGGGAGCTTTTAGCCGGCGTGATTAAGCCCCAAAAGGTTTATGAAGAAAAAGGCAAATTAGAAGTGTTAGAAGTTTTCTTAAACTATAAGCAGGAAAAAATTATCGGCGGCAAAGTGTTAGAGGGATGCTTGACCACCGGCGGCCGAGTGCGGGTGATAAGAAACGATGAGGAAGCGGGCCGAGGTAAAGTTGTTTCTTTGAAAAAAGGCAATTTAGAGACGACCAAAGTGGAAAAAAATGATGAATGCGGCTTAAAAATTGCTCTTGAACCAAAAATTAGAAAAGGGGATATATTGATTTTTGAGGAGGAAAGTACTGTTTAATATTCTTTCAACGCGGTTATTTTAGATGCGTAAATAAATATTGGAGCATATGAAAAACCCCACTCAATAATAATCAAGGGTTTGCGCCATCTTTTAAAAACGAGGGAGCTTTCCCTATAATTTCTTCAAAATCTCCTGCTGTAATTCTTTCACTCCTTGATGTGTAACCGCGGAGATGAGCAGGGGCTTGCGGGGAAAGTCCTTGGCGCTAAACTCGGGCTTGGCAGTATCTATTTTGTTAATCACAATAATTTCCGGCTTTTTGGCTAATTTAGGAGAATAGGCCTTTAATTCCCGGCGAATGGTTTGGTAATCCACTGCCAAATCCGGCCTAAGCGCGTCTAAAAGATGCACTAACACTTTGGTGCGCTCAATGTGTTTTAAAAACCTGTCTCCCAAACCCTTGCCCTTGGAAGCGCCCTCAATTAAACCGGGAATGTCCGCGGCAATAAACTCTTTACCCTGAAATCTGACTACGCCTAAATTGGGCTCCAAAGTAGTAAAGGGGTAAGCCGCAATTTTGGGCCGGGCATTGGAAATCACGGAAAGCAAAGTGGATTTGCCGGCATTGGGCAACCCGATAATGCCCACTTCGGCTAACATTTTAAGTTCCAAACGAAGATGTTTTTCTTGGCCGGGAAGGCCGGGCTTAAATTCGCGCGGGGTTTGATGCGTCGGGCTTTTGAAATGCACATTACCCCAACCGCCCCGACCTCCTTTAGCCGCTAAGACAATCTCGTCTTTTTGGGTCAAATCAAAAATCAATTCTTCATTTTCAAAAACCAAGGTGCCGGGCGGCACTTTTAAGATAAGGTCTTGGCCATTTTTGCCGGTTTGTTTTTTTGGCTTGCCCGCCTCACCGCTCTCGGCTTGAAAATTCTTGAGCCGTTTGAAATCAAAAAGAGTTCTTAAGTTTGAGTCGGTTTCAAAATAGATACTGCCGCCAACACCGCCGTCGCCGCCGTCTGGACCGCCTTTAGCCACAAATTTTTCATGGCGAAAAGACACCAAACCATCGCCGCCTTTACCGGCCTTAATTTTTATTTCTACTTCGTCAATTAACATTTATTTAAAATCCAAAGTTCAAAGTTCAAATGTCAAATGAAATCCAAATGACTAAATGTCAAAATTATTTTTGGATTTTGTCTCGCGAAGCGAGATCCCGCTTCGCGGGAAATTTTGAGCTTCATTTGTGATTTGGTTTTTGTCATTTGAATTTATTTTCACCCTATTCTTTTGGTGCGAAACAACCCTCCTTCTTGCTCATCAGACGGTCGTGGTTTAGGTACTTTGGGCGGCGCGTCTTTTTCAGAACCAATCCTTTTCACTTTGAAAAGTTCATCTTTTTTGGACTCTGGTTTCGTTTCTATTTTTTTTAATTTTTTCTCGGGTGGCGGCTCTATCTTGGGAATCGGCTCTATCTTGGGAATTGGTTTCGGCTTTTTTACTGGTTTTAATTCTGATGTCGGCAAAGTCGGTTTTGCGGCTGGCTCGGATACCGGCACTGGTTCTCCTTTCACAAAAGCGGCGGAAGCGACTAAATCGCCTTTATTTAACCGCATCAACCGCACTCCTTGCGTGGAACGCGAAAGGCGCTTCACCGCCTTTAACGGCACGCGAATCATCTGGCCCATTTTTGAAATCAGCACCAAATCGCCTTTGTCTAAAAGCGTTACCTCTGCTTTGACCACCAGCCCGGTTTTGACCGTGGTCTTGGCTGCCCGAAGACCAATGCCGCCACGGCGCTGTAAATTGAAGCTTAAAACCTTTGTCTTTTTACCAAAACCATTTTCCAAAGCCACTAAAAGGTCGCTTTCAGCCAATTTATCTTTGACAATGACATCCATTGAAATCACCTCGTCGCCTTCTCGTAACTCAATTCCTCTGACGCCCGCTGCGCTCCTGCCCATTGAGCGCACATCATTTTCCGCAAACCGTATGGCTTGCCCTTTTCTGGTCACCATAAAAATTTGGTCCTCACCCTTTGTCTCTTCCACAAAATTGAGCGAGTCGCCGGTTTGCAGGGTAATGGCAATAATGCCGCTTTTTCTAATTTTGGAAAAAGAGTTTGCCGCTACTCTTTTCACAGAACCGTTCTTGGTGGCTAAAAAGAAATAATGATTCTGGGCGGTTTCTTTAGGGTCAAAGCCAATGGCGGCTGTCACCTTTTCTTCGGAAGAAAGCGGCAGTAAATTAACCACGGCTTGGCCCTTGGACTGACGCGAAGCCGCCGGCAAATCAAAAACCAAACTTTCAAACACACGGCCCTTGTCAGTAAAGAAAAGAATCCGGTTGTGCGTAAAAGTGGAAATGAGCAATTTAACATAATCCTCTTCTTTAGTGGTTAAGCCAATTATTCCCTTCCCGCCGCGGTGCTGGCTCTGATAAACTGCGGCCGGCACCCTTTTAATGTAATTGTCGTTAGTAATGGTAATGATTTCCTGCTGATTGGGAATCACATCCGAGGGCTTAAACTCGCCGACTTCTTTTTCCACAATTTCAGTGCGTCTTTTATCGCCATATTTTTCTTTTAAGGCCAAGAGTTCAGATTTGATTTTGGCTAAGACATTGGCTTTAGTGGAAAGCAATTTAGCTAAATCAACGATCGTCGCTTTAGTAAAAGCCAATTCTTCTTCAATTCTTCGCCGTTCCAAACCGGCTAATTGGGAAAGACGCATTTCCAAAATGGCTTCGGCTTGAATGGATGTTAATTTATACTGGGCAATTAATTTCTTCTTGGCTTCATCACGCGTTTCAGAGGCCCTGATTAAAGCAATAATGGCCTCAATATGGTCTAAGGCAATGGTTAAACCCTCTAAAATATGGGCGCGCTCCTCGGCTCTCTTTTTTTCAAACTGGGCTTTTTTAGTGACTACTTCCAGCCGGTGCGCCAGATAATACTCCAAAACATTTTTCAGAGTTAAAACGCGCGGCACCAAGCCGTCTACTAAGGCCAGCATATTGAGGTGAAAAGTAGTTTGCAGAGAAGTTAAAACAAAAAGCCGGTTGAGCACTTTTTGAGGAAAAGCATTGCTTTTAAGTTCAATTACAATCCGCACATTTTCGTGCCGGCCAGATTCGTCCCGAATATCCGCGATACCTTCAATCTTTTTGGTTTTAACCAATTCCGCGATTTTAATAATTAACTCGGCTTTGTTCACCTGATAAGGAATTTCCGAAACAATAATCCTAAACTGGCCCTTTTTGGCTTCTTCAATTTCCGCTCTGGCGCGGATAAGAATGCGTCCCTTGCCCGCGGCGTAAGCAGCCCTGATTTCAGCCGGATTATAAATTAAACCGCCCGTGGGAAAATCCGGCCCCTTAATGAACCGGGTAATTTCCTCCATCGTGGCTTCGGGATGGTCAATTAAATGAACCGTGCCGTCAATGACTTCAGAAAGGTTGTGCGGCGGGATATTGGTGGCCATACCCACGGCAATGCCCATTGAACCATTAAGAAGAAGGTTAGGAAGTTTGGCTGGCAAAACCCGGGGTTCTTTGTGCGTAGCGTCATAGTTGTCGACAAAATCGACGGTTTCTTTCTCGAGGTCAAAAAGCATCTCTTCTGAAATAAGGCTTAACTTGGCCTCGGTATAACGCATAGCCGCGGGTGAATCGCCATCCAAACTACCAAAATTACCTTGACCAGAAACCAAAAGATAGCGCATCGAAAAAGGTTGTGCCATCCTCACCAAGGCATCGTAGACGGAAATATCACCATGAGGGTGGTACTTTCCTAAACAGTTATGAGCAATCATACCATTAGCAATAAATTCATGAGCGTTTTCTACTTGAACATCATAAGTTTCCAAGGGGGTCGTGGCTTCAATCTTTTTAACCTCTAAAAACTGCAGGTTATTTTGAAAAATTTCCTCCAACTGGTTTGAAAAGCGAGACCCGATCTTTCTTATTTTCTCTCTTATTCCCCAATCCTGGATTTGCTCTTTTGTCAAAGGTCTATTCCAAAGATCAGATGAATAACGAATTTTTGTTCCCGCCGGATATTTAATACCGTCTCTAAACTTAATCCCTGCGAAACTTTGATACCACCCAGCGCCAAGATGATAACGAGACAGTTCTGAAAACAAACACTTAGACGCATACGGTACGATATTCAGATGATAGTTCCAAGTTCTTTGCCCTCTTGAGGCCACAATTGCTTTAAGATTTTCCGACTTTCTTGGACTAAGTAAAGTTAATTCTTGAGCAAGAAAAGAAGCTGAATGCCCCCTTATTACAATGGAGTAACTAAGATGATTCGGCACCACCCAGTGATCCTTTAAAAAATTAAGTTTTGGTTTTTGGGTGTATCTCTCAACACTAAAGCCCAGATGGTAAAGGAGCAAGATTAATTCGTTTATCAATTTTTTCGATACTGAAGAATAAATCAGGCAGCGGTTTGAACGATTAATTGAACCATCGCCGTCGAATAACCCGCTTAAAAAGGCAAAGAGCACTGGTTTAGGAGAGGTTAATAAAACAGGCGGTACTCTTTTTGTGGCAGCCGTGACATTTTTCAGACCAAAAGCGCGAGCGAGAAATTGATTTAATTCGCCATCATTAATTCTAATCGTATAAAGAGGAAGAAAAAAATTTTCCTTGGAATGTCTAACTTCAATTTTAGAGATGTAATTAAATTCTGTTTCTAAGATTCCTTTGATTTTGAAAATCACAGGGGAATCGGTAGAGCAAAAACCTATCCTCCCCTTGCCTCTTAAACCATTCTTTTCAAAGTAGCCATCGGATAAAAATTGACCCAATAAATAAGCGATATTTCTATTGAGACACAATTTTTTGGAACGGAATAAAGGCAATCGCGCCAAATCCTTGATATTAGGATAAATGGGCCGCGAAACAATAAAATCTCCTACTACCAGCTCCTTAGCTTCTTTCCATTTAAATTCGAGATGATTATCGAGTACTTTAATTTTCTGGGAAAAGGTGGCAACATTTTCTAAACCTCCTTTAGTCGTAATTTTGAGTAGAGGGCGCGGCGGCATTTGATATGATTCCGTCACTTTCCAAAGCCCGTTTTGAGTAAATACCTTTTCGCCAATGGTCAGGTCTTGAATCGGAATCAAACCTTTTTCAGTAGCCACCAGTGTATCCTTTACAAAACATTCTCCTACAATCTTGGCGGTTTTTTGGGACTTAGTAGACGCCCGCAAACCCATTTCCCACATTGAATAAAGGATGCGGCGGTGCACGGGTTTTAAGCCGTCGCGCACATCCGGCAAAGCCCGCGAAACAATCACACTCATCGCATAATCAAGATAAGCGGACTGCATTTCCTCTTCTAAAATCCGGGGGCTGATTTTGCCAATCGCTTTTTTTTCTTCTTTCTGTTCTTTTTCAGGCATTTTTAATAAAATTAACTTCTGACTTGTTTATTT
>CAZKOU010000004.1:622-6303 GCA_964554505.1 uncultured Candidatus Saccharibacteria bacterium | reverse complement strand
ACGCGAAAAAGTAAACGGTTTTCCGGGTCCAAAGTGGTTTCAAAGAGTTGTTCCGGATTCATCTCCCCCAAACCCTTATAGCGTTGGATGGAAAAATTTTTGCCCTTAATTTCCTGCAGAATTCCGTCCCGCTCCGCATCCGAATAAGCGTATTTTTTTTCTTTGCCAAAGTTAATGGCGTAAAGAGGCGGACGGGCGATGTAAAGATAACCTTGATTAATTAATTGAGGAAAATGTCGATAAAAAAGGGTCAGGAGTAAAGTCCGGATATGCGAACCGTCAATGTCAGCATCAACAAGAATAATAATCCGATGATAGCGCAGTTTAGAGATATCCATCTGGTCGGCAATGCCCGCGCCCAAAGCCACAATCAAGGCCTTAATTTCATCTGAAGAAAGCATCCTGTCCAAACGGGCGCGCTCCACATTTAAAATTTTGCCGCGCAAAGGTAAAATGGCCTGAAAAAGCCGGTCGCGGCCCGATTTCGCGCTTCCGCCGGCGCTATCGCCTTCCACGATAAAAAGTTCGGACTGGGTCGGGTCTTTTTCTGTGCAATCCGCTAATTTGCCCGGCAGGGTCATACCTTCCAGCGCGCCCTTGCGAATAACGGTTTCGCGCGCGGCGCGGGCCGCCAAACGCGCCTGCATAGAAAGCGCGGTTTTTTCAATAATCTTTCTGGCTTCAGTCGGATGCTCTTCCAGATAAATATTCAAACCGCTCCCCACCACCTGCTCTACTTGGTTTCTGACTTCGGGATTACCCAAGCGCGCCTTGGTCTGACCTTCAAACTGCGGCTCTCTTAATTTCACGGAGATGACCGCCACCAAGCCCTCGCGCGTATCATCGCCGGTCAGTGTCTCGCCGTTTTTCAAAAGTTCCTGTTTTTTGGCATAATCGTTGAGCACACGGGTAAGCGCAGTGCGAAAACCGGTTAAGTGCATACCTCCTTCAGTCGTATAGATATTGTTGGCAAAAGAAAAAACATGTTCGTTAAAATCATCAGAATAAACCAGCGAGACCTCCACCAAAGTGCCCTCAATTTCTTTTTCAAAATAAATGGGCTCGTGCAGGATTTCGCGTCGGCCAGCCAAATGCCTGACATAAGAACTAATGCCGCCTTCAAAGTAAAAAGTGTATTTTTCCTCGGGCGACGCGCGTTGGTCAAGAACAACGATTTTGGTTTTCTTGGTTAAATAGGCCTGCTGGCGCACATGGTCTAAAATAATCTGGCGGCTGAAATCTATCTTCTCTATCTTGGCGAAAACTTCCGGGTCTGGCTCAAAAATAATTTTGGTGCCGCGTTTTTCGGTTTTGCCTTCTTTTTTCAGAGGCCCCGTGGCTTTGCCGCGGCGGTATTCTTGTGAATAGATTGTCTTGTCGCGATAAACCTCGGCTCGAAGCCAAATAGAAAGAGCATTAACCACGGACACGCCAACGCCATGCAAGCCGCCGGAAACTTTATATCCTCCGGTACCGAACTTGCCGCCCGCGTGCAGAGTGGTCATCACGGTTTCCAAAGCGGTTTTTTTGGTTTGGGAATGAATGTCCACCGGAATACCGCGCCCATTGTCTTCCACGGAAACGCGGTTGCTTTGAAGAAGCGCTATTTCAATAGTATCCGCAAAACCGCCCATTGCCTCATCAATCCCATTATCTAAAACCTCCCAGACCAAGTGATGCAAACCTTCGGACCCGGTGCCGCCAATGTACATTCCGGGTCGTTTGCGCACCGGCTCCAAACCGGAAAGCACGGTAATCTGCTTGGCAGTGTATTCGCTGGCTTCGGTTTTGGGTTTTGTCTCGGTTTCGGTTTTGACTTCGGCTTTGACTTCTTTGGTTTCTTTGGTTTGTTTAATTTGTTTAATTTGTTTCGCCATCAATTAATTGTAACATTTTTAGGATGTAAGGACAAGTCAATATTATGGACGAGTGCAAGCCCTTGACAAATCAAGTTAAAAAGATTTACTTTGAATGTAGCAAGTAATCTTGCTTGCGTTGCTCTTTGAGAACTTGATGACTACGGCACATTGAGTTGCCAGACGGTCAATCAAGGAGGTCGAGCTTAAGCATTACGAAGTCCCTTTTAATCTTGCTTACCAGAATCGGCTTGGGCCGAACTCATTCAAGGTAACGGATTATGAGAGACCGAGGTGCTTTAAGTTTGACAACTGTGAGCAGTCAGCAACTGTTTACTCCCTGAAGGAGGGAAATGAAGTGAATCAGAACTTGGATTTACAGGAGCAAATGTTTGTACGCATGATATCCGGGAAAGGATATCTGGAGGAAGCGAAAAACTACGGCTTGGAGCAACTACTGGCTTGGCCAGAACACACCAGTTGTCGTCTGGCAGTGGAAGCGATTGTTTCCAATACCAGTGACTCACCGTTGTCTCCTTTGGCTCAAAAGTGGGTCGGGCAACAGAAAAAAACCTACTCCTGATTGCTGTTCTCTTGCGCCAAGCCGGCTATTCCCAAAACAGCCGGGTGCGTGTGCTGGAGTTGAAAGACCGACACAATATTGTTTTATCTTCACTGGCCAGCGAAATCTGGAATCAGATACGCGACGGCAAACGACCCACTTGGGACCAAATTGTTCAGGCCTGCCAGCTTAAAAACTGGCAACCCTGGCCACCTCAAAATCGCCCGGAACTCTTCTTGTTCTGCGATTTGGTGATGGCTGATGTCAGGCCAGAGGATCTGTCGGGATTAATGAGTGAATTGGTTGGACTGCCCAACATTTCTAAGATGCCGAATCTGGCCCGAGAACTGGTCTCCATGGCGTTTTGGGTGATGGAGGAAAAAGTGACCGAATTCCTTCGGTCTAACTTCTCCGTCTTGGGCAAGGCCATCTGCGAGTTTCTGGTTGACGGCGAAGAGCTTAATCGTCGTTTTCGTGAAGGGTTCTACTATGCGACATACGAGACGAAAAAAGAAATCTCTGCCAGATTGGCCGAAATTTCTTTGCTGACAATTGAGGAATTGGCAAGTCCTGACTGTCAGATGCGAGAAGAAAGAATCAAGCAACTCCTGAAAAGTTCGGGATGCCCCTGGATTTGGCAGGTAACGCCTGAACTCCTGAAACTCATTGAGCAAAACGAGACCTGGGAGTTAGTGCCAAAGCTCTTGATTGATTGGTATCGGTCAAGTCATGAGCAAGAAAGATATGACGGATTGAGAGAAAATTTTCTCGCAAACTACACGCTTAGGGAGGGATTGGAAGAGGTAATTGGTCTTCTGCCTGACGAGTCGAGCCGTCAGTTCGCGGCTCTGGTGTTTCAAACTACTAACAGATGGGGGAAAGATACAATACACGAGAAATACAGAAACGTCTGTCCCCAAATCTACGCTCAAGTAATCGAGCCGGCCCTACAAAGAGGTAAACTCGAAGTTGAAGAGATTCTTTTCTACCTGAAAACAGTTGGCATTGAAGATGGTAGAAATGTTCTCTCTGGCTGGTTAGCTCACTGCAAGACACCGTCATCGTGGGAATTTGAAAACAACAAAGGATACCGACCCCTGATTGAGGATTACATCCTTCCAGAAGAGCTTTCGGCCGGAAATCTGCTCTGCTATGTCGAAAACACCTCTTTGTTCTGTGAAATGGGTTATGTTCTCCGGCCAAAGGATGTGGATAGTCCGGAAAAAGTTCGGGCGATGCTGACCGGAAAAGAATACGGAGGAATCAAGTTTCCCAAAACGTCAATATGGAAATTTGATTCCTGCTGTCAAGTTCTCTTCAACTGTGGTCACTCCCAGGAGGTGGTGCTTGAATCGCTTCTGGAATGTCAAGGAAAAAATGTTCGCTGGTTAGATGAAGTTTTGCTTCCCCGGTGCGAGTCAAATCCCGCCCTGCGGCAAGCACTTCATCAGATTACCTGGGCCCAAGAGCAATTCTGGGCTGGTCAGTCAGCCCGTGACTTCTTGGCTCGTCATCCCCATCTCCAAAAAGACGACCAAGAAAGTCGTCAGCAGGTAAAGTTATGGTGGGAAACATACTGGAAAATGATTCCCAAAAACCAATCCCTGGCTGATGCTTTTCTAACCCCCGAGGAACAGCGTTGTCTCTTCTTCCAAAATGCGGCGGGATATCATCGTCTCGGAGAACCTGCCCAGTGGATGTGCCTGTTTGGGGACGAAAAATCAAGAGAACGGCTGACAGAGTGGTTGGGTAAAAACTTGGACAAAATCTCAACCGATGAGTTGTTGTCTTGGATTAAGTGCTACAACCTGGGATCCAATTCTCGGTTGAGAAAACAAGTGCGACAAGCACTCAAATCCGACCAAAAGCCTACCGTGGCCATGGCCCTGGAAATTCTCCGGGCTAACTAACGGTGTCTATCCGTTCATCCTGCCCCGTCCCGCCCTGTTTTTCCAGGGCGGGCGTTTTTTTTAAAGGCGTGGAAGATTATTTCATTGAATTAACTTATCCTGATTAAGGACGCTTTCAAAAATTGGCTGACCGGCAAAGGAATAATTAAAAATAATTTCGCTCCCGCCGATTTGTTTTTGCCAAAAAAGAACCTTCGGATTAATCTTGGCAGGCAATTGATATTCCAGAACAAATTCTTTGGTCTGGCCAGCCGGCACTGTGCTCCAAAAACCAAAGACCGTTTTGCCCAGTTCTTCATCAACCCTAACTTCGCCAGCAAGAAGTTCGCTCCCGTAAGGCGCGTAAACGCGCGTGTAGTTTTTATTCTCGCCGTCCGGCCACTTGCCGTCGCCAATGTGGCGCCGTTTGATTTTCAGAACGGCTTTGTTCTCCGCATTCACTTTTAATTCCACCTCTTCTTTGACATTAAGCGAACTTTTCCTGCCCCCGATATTAGTATTATTAATGTAAAGATAATTTTTCTGTCCTGTCTTTACAACCGTTCCTGCCCAATTTTTCTTCTCCACGATTCTCTGCCGCGTCTCGTCTTTGAAATAGAAAACCAAATTCTTTTCCTGAAGCATTTTTTGGACAAAAGTATAAAGTTCACGCTTGGGCAAAGTCACCAACTTCTGCCAGAACAAAGGCAAAAAATCGGCTAAAATGGTCTTGGGCTGGTTAATTAAAACATTATTCGGGTCCTCAAAATAACCGGTTTCCACGCGGTACTGGATTTCTTTAAGAAAATTTTCCGGCGTGACCACTAAATCGTCATCTTTAAACGCAATCGGACCGGTTAATTTCAGGGCTTCCAAAACCAGCGAGGCCTGAATAACCGCCACCCCGTCAATATTATCTGACCAGATTTCTTCGTAAACAGGCAAGGTGCTTTGAGCCGTGGCCTCTCTAAAATCCGCTGGCCAGTTGCTGTTGACAAAAGAGGTCTTAATCCCCTTCCATTCATCCTGAAAAAACTCCGGTAAAAGTGTTTGGCTTTTTGCTTCGTAACCCCGGTCTTTTTGATAAACATTGGTCTCAAAAAAAATCTTTTTGATTTTTTTGTTTCTAATTTCCAAAACCGCGAAACTGCCCAAAAAGCCGCCGCTACCGCGAATTTCCGCGTTGTTGCCAAAAAGCATTAAGTAGCGGCCGTCTTTTAAGAAACGATACAAGTTAAAAAGCGGCTCTAAATACCAAACCGCCAAAAAGACCAATAATAATAAAAGAAGCCCTCCGAAAACCGAGAAGTTTCGTTTTGGAGGGGATTTTTCTTCCTTTGGGGACAAAATGGGTCGGTAAATAGTGTCAATTAA
>CAZKOU010000004.1:0-612 GCA_964554505.1 uncultured Candidatus Saccharibacteria bacterium | reverse complement strand
AACTTTTCCACTTCCCTCCCAGTATTCCTTAAAAAAGACCAAAATAAGTCCTAAAATAAAACCCACTACTAAACCAACGACCGTGTTGTTGGTTAGGTTGGGTTTGTTCGCGCTGATATTTTCCTCTATAAAATCCAATTGAAACGGGGACGCGACTTTTTCAGCTAACACGTCTTGCGTCGCCTTAGTTAATTTTTGGGCGGCTTCATTGTCCCTTTCCTGAAAAGAGACCTCTAAAACTGCCGAAGCGGGTTCGTGGTTTAAACGGAAAAAACGAACCAAAGAGGCGTTATCCCGGCTAACCGGTTCTAAACCGCTTTTTTGATAAATCTCGGCTACCACAGCCGGCGAGCGCAACCAACCCTTAATGTTATTCACAAACAAAGAAGCGGCCTGAAGGTTGTAAAAACTGTCGTATTGATAAAAATCCGCGGCTTTTTGGGTTTGCTCCGACTCCTTGGTCAGAGTTATAGAAAAAGAAGCCGAAGAAACCGGTTTTTTATAATAAGCCCAACCAAAGGAAAAAATACCAGCCAAAAGCGTAACCAAAACCAAAAGCGCGATTCTTTTTCTAATTATTTTTAGATAATCCCTTAATTCCATTTCGTCGCT
>CAZKOU010000003.1:0-26449 GCA_964554505.1 uncultured Candidatus Saccharibacteria bacterium | reverse complement strand
CGCCACCCTAAATGAGGCGGCTTTGGTTTTGAAAAAAGCCGGGGCTGGCGATGTCTGGGGCTTGGTGGCGGTGAGGGATTAGCGCGATTTAGTTTTCCACATTGACTTAAAAGAAAGAAGCACCATAGAGTGTAGGTAGTCAAAATGCCCAAATTTATTTTAACTAGAACTCCTCTTCGGCTTTCCATGGGCGGTGGAGGCACGGATATCGAGGCCTTTTTTAAGAAAAATGGCGGATTCTGGACATCCGCGGCCATTGATAAATATGTCCGACTGACTTTTAATTTGCGCTGGGAAGAGCATTTTGTGGTCAAGCACGGCACCAGCGTTGACCGCGTGTCCAAAATTCAAGACATTACCAATACTTTAATTAGCGGCTCTTTAATTTATCTTCAAATGGATAAATATTTAAGGGATTATAATGGTCGGGCGCATGGTTTGGAGATTAATATTGTCTCCGATGTGCCGGGACATTCCGGTTTAGGCGTTTCGGGCGCCATCACTGTTGGTTGTTTGCAGGCCTTGCATGTTTTTCGGGGCGATATGACAGTGAGTAAAGAACAGTTAGCCAGAGAGGCCTATGAGGTGGAGCATGAACTGGGGGGCTCTAAAAGCACGGGCTATCAGGACCAGTACATTGCCGCTTTTGGCGGGATTAATTCTTTTGAAGTGACGCGCGGCGGCTTGGTAGATATTTTGCCCATTTTGTTAGACGCCCATATTTTAGGTGAATTGGAGGGCAATATTATGCTTTTTGGCACGGGTTTGAACCGGCCGGAAACGGCTGACCAAACCTTGAAAGCCCAAACTAAAACCATTGAGTCCACCAACCATTCCATTGAGGAGAAATATTTAGAGCAAATTAAAAAAATTGGCTTGGAACAGCGCGAAGCGCTCTTGAATCATAACCCCCGTCGCTTTGGCGAACTTTTAGACGTGCACTGGGAGGCCAAGAAAAAATATTCCCGCCATGTCGCTAAGCCGGAGATTGACGAAGTTTATCAGGAAGTAAAAAAGATTGGGGCATTGGGCGGCAAAGTGATTGGCGCGGGCACGGTGGGCGCGTTTTGGATGTTTTACTGCGAAGGGGCGGATGCTAAAATAAAGCTAAGACAAATTATGCAAAAAAGAGAATTAAAAGAAATGCCCTGGAAGTTTACTTTTGACGGCTCCAGTATTGTTTATGCCGAATAATGGTATAAAAGAGAAGCATGCCTTTAATTAAAGAATTTGCCCAAAAATATTTAGAAGAAACAGCGGAAATTACCCGCCAGCTGGACCTTGAGGTGATTGAGAAGATGGCGGAAATTCTTTCGGAAATCAAAAAAAAGAAGGGTCGACTCTTCTTTTTGGGCGTGGGTGGGGGCGCGGGCACTGGCTCGCACGCGGCTAATGATTTTAATAAAATTGCCGGGATTTCCACGGTTAATTTAACCGATAATTTTTCTTTGCTCACGGCTTTAGTTAATGACGAGGGCTGGGAGTCCGTTTTTCACCGGCAGGCAAAAATGCATCGCATAGGAGTCAGTGATGGTCTTTTTATCTATTCTGTGGGCGGGGGTGGCCTCAAGACCTCTCCTAATATCGGACCAGCCATTAATTACGCCAAAAGAATGGGCGCGCGCGTTTTGGGTGTGGTGGGCAAAGACACTGGCGAGACAGCCAAAAAAGCCGACGCTTGCTTAGTAGTACCCAAGTTGGCAGAGGAAAGGATTACCCCTCATGTCGAGGACTTTCAACTGTTGATTGACCACCTTTTGTCTAATTTTTTAAATACCATTAAGTTTGAAAAAGCCGTATTTTTAGACCGCGATGGCGTGATTAATCGTTTGATTTTAGAACGCGGCCCCCGTGAATCACCCGTGCATCCGGATGAATTTGAGTTATTGCCCGGGACGCTGGAGGGGTTAACCATACTCAAAAACGAAGGATATTTTTTGGCCGTGGTTTCCAACCAACCCAACATTGCCAAAGGCAAGACAACTTTGGAAAACCACTTGGCCATTGAAGAAAAGATGGATAAATTATTGGGTAAAGAGGCGGCAGTGGATGTCTATTATTATTGCCCGCATCATCCTGACCCCGAGCAGGTCGTGATTAGGGAATTACTTTTGGACTGCGAATGCCGCAAGCCCAAGCCCGGATTGTTCACCCAAGCCATTAATGAGTGGAGCATCGACCCATCATCTTCTTGGATGATGGGCGACAGCGAGACAGATATTGAAGCTGGTCGTTTAGCAAGTATTCCTGAAGAACAGCTGATTCACATTGGCAATCATGTTTCAGGATTGAAAGAAGCGGCGGAATTGGTTTTAAAAAAAAGAGTCAATACATATTAATAACAGGGTCAAGAAAGAAGGAGACAGAAAAAATGGGTATTTTTGACCGCAAAATTCAGGTCTTCACCGATGGTGCGGTACTGGCAGAAATGTTAGAGTGGCGCGACAAAGGCATTAAGGGATTTACCACTAATCCCACTTTAATGAAGAAGGCCGAAGTGGTTCACTACGAGGCATTTGCCAAGGAGGTTTTGAAAGAGATTCCAGACCTGCCGATTTCCTTTGAGGTTTTTGCGGATGAGTTTTCAGAAATGGAACGACAGGCGCGGCTCATTTCTGCTTGGGGGAAAAATGTCTATGTCAAAATTCCCATCACTAACACCAAGGGCGAATCTTCAGCGCCCTTAATTGCCCGGCTTTCCGAAGATATGATGCTCAATGTTACAGCCATCTTGACTTTGAGCCAAGTGAAGGAAGCGGCCCAGGCCTTGTCCACCAGTCATCCGTCCATCATCTCGGTTTTTGCGGGCCGGATTGCGGATACTCAAAGAGACCCTGTTCCTATTATGTCGGAAGCGGCGCGCTGGCTTAAAGAAAATGCCCCACGGGCGCAGTTGCTTTGGGCTTCGCCCCGCGAGGTCTTGAATGTCAATCAAGCCGAAGAGTGCGGTTGTCAGATTATTACCGCGACACCCGATGTATTAAAGAAATTGGAACTTCAAGGTAAACCCTTAGACCAATACTCCTTGGAAACGGTCCAGATGTTTTTTAACGACGGTCGGGAGGCGGGGTATAAACTTTGAGCCCCAAACTTGCCAGAACATACCGGCATACCACAACCGCTTCGGCGGTTGTTTTTTTGTTTAAAAGGTTTATAACCGTTTCGCCAAAATTCCACTTTTTGAGGGCGGGGATATGGGCGAAGCAAGGTTTCAAGATTTCGCGGTTAAATTAGCTGCGAAGCGCTTGAAATCTTAAAGCGCAAGAAAGCCGCAGATTTTTAGTCCGCGGAAGCTTCTAATTATAATTAGAATGGTTTCACTACTAAGATAGACAAATGAGGCAGATAAAAGAATATTCAATTTGGTTAATTCCAGAAGGCGAGGTCTATCAAAATTTGGCCAAAATAATCTTGCAATTAAGCAAAAAATATTCTACGCCCTTTTTTGAGCCCCATGTGACCTTAATCGGCTCGATTATTGGCCCAGAAGATGCAATTCTTTTGAAAACATCTCAATTGGCTGCTTTTATTCCACTTTATAAAATTCAACTTACTAACCTAAGTTTTTTTGATGAATATTTTCGTTGCCTGTTTTTGAAAGTAAGAAAATTCGAAGAAATAATTAAGGCAAATTTAAAAGCACAGGAGATATTTAATAGGAAAAATGATCCTCCTTATTTTCCTCACTTATCTCTTGTTTACGGTAATCTTAGTCGGCAGATTAAAAAAGAAATTATTGCCCGGACCGGGAGTAATTTTAAGACGAATTTTGAGGTAAAAAGTTTACACCTTTTTTCGACCGAAGGAGAGGTGAAGACATGGCAAAAAATTGCCGAATTTAAATTAAAACTCTCAAAACCTTGACAAAAATGGTTAGATCTGTTTAATTAAAGAAGACCTGAATTTCTAGGTCAATTCCTGTAAGGAAGGTGAGTTCTTTGATAGATAGTAGTATTCGTATCATCGGACCAGATGCTCTTTCAGAAGAAGTGCTTGTTTTGTGTTTCGGGCCAACTCATTTGGCGGTACTCAAAGCGCGTTCCAGAAACACAATGTCGAGAATCAACAGTGAAACAATTCAAGAGGGTATGCGATTACTCGGACTGGATGCTTCCACTCTCATACCTTTGGGGGGCTCTCTTTGTACCGGCGTCTTAGATGAGCTAGGCCGCCCCGAGCTTTTCGAGCAACTACACAAGAATGATTGCGGTAATTTGGTCGGTTGTTGGGTCTGGGCCCTGCACACCGGTCAATGGGTTTACTTTACCGATGGAAAGGCCTGTTACCGTCTTTCGGAAGTAGGGTTTATGGTTCGGTTGGACGAACCCCGTATGATGCTGGGAGGCACTCCTCGTGCTGGTTTTGGACAAACGATGTATCGGGGGGGTGAATGTGGTAAAATTATCGTTGACCCAGACACCAACCTCCAACAAATGGCTGCGCGGTTCGGCTTGAATTATCCGCTTCAATAAATCAGCTTGAAAAAGAAAGGACGAGATGGATGTTCACGATGCAAATGCAGGAATTGGCGTTGATTTTGACGGGCGCGGCTTTTTGGGCGCGACAGGCCTGGCAGGAGGGAAGTTTAGTGACAGTGCAAAACCTTGAAACCAGGTCCACGGAAACCATGGATTGGAGGAATTTGTTAGACGAGGAAATCGACTCTCACCTGATGGAAAGAATCAAAGAACGTCTGGGCGTAGAGCGTTTCCTGACCGAAGAGGGCGCCAAAATACCCGAAAGAAACCAAGTTGGTGGCAAGCGGGCAGTACTCGATTCCCTGGACGGCTCTTCCAACCTTGCCACCTATCGTCCGGATTTTGGCATTAGCGCGGCAATCGAGAAAGAAGGGCGTCCAGTATTGGGTGGCATTGTTACGCCAATAAGGGGAGAACTTTTAGTGGCTGCCCCAAGCGAGGGAGTCCACTTTTTCTCTTGCTACGGCAGGGCTTTAGAAGAAGTATTATGGATGATAAAGGATGGAAAGACCGACAAGGTGACCACCCAAAGTTTTGCCATTCCGCAGAAGAAAGAGATGGATTCGCCGCTCAAAACCGCGCGGATTTATGTCCATACCGGGAAGCGGCGTAACTTCGAGCTTTTGCCTACCGACCCCTGGAATACGCTTTACGCCAAACTGGCCAATCCCGGTTGTAGCTTTTCCTGCACCGTGGCGCTGGTTGAGGTTGCCTTAGGCAAGCTCGATGCTGCAGCGGTAGCATACCAGAATTACTGGGACTTTGCGGCTGGCCGGTTACTGGTTCAAGAGGCCGGTGGCACCTTTGAGGCCTGGGACCGCTGTTTTAAGGGACAGCTTACCGATTCGGATATGGCCTTGGCAAATGCCGCCAAAACTCCCAAGGGAGACGAGTGGCTGTGTCACATTCTGGCCGGCGGTACTCCTGAAATCGTCATTGCGCTTCGGGAGCACTTTCTATCCGTCTAACGTCTGGGGAGGCGATGGGTTTAAGGGGTCTGTCTTAGGGGAACAGACCCTTTTTTCTTGACAAATTTTACTCCAATACTTAAATTAAGAGAGAGGATTTAATGAAAATTTTAGTTACTGGTGGAGCCGGGTTTATTGGCTCCAATTTAGTTGACCGCTTAATTTCCGATGGCCATAAGGTTTTGGTATTAGACAACCTAAGTGTCGGCCGTGAGGATTTTTTCAAACAACACCAAAAAAATCCCCATTTTCAATTCGAAAAGATTGACCTTTTAGAGCAGGAGAAGTTAAAAAATATCATTCCTCCAGACGTGGAATTAGTTTATCATTTAGTGGCTAATTCCGACATTTCTAAAGGTATTCAAGGTCCGCAAATTGATTTTGATAATACAATTTTGGCTACCTATAATTTGCTGACCGCGATGAAGGAGAGAGGAGTCAAAAAGATTTTCTTTCTTTCCGGCAGTGGGGTCTACGGCGATCGCGGCGAGCAAGTTTTAGCCGAAAACTTTGGTCCCCTAATGCCTAATTCAATGTATGGCGCCTCAAAACTTTCGGCCGAGGCCCTAATTTACGCCTTTGCTCATTTTTATGACTGGCAGGTTTGGATTTTAAGACCAGCCAATATCATTGGTCCCCGTTTAACTCATGGCGTAATTTTTGACTTTATCAAACGGCTTAAAAAAAATCCCCGGGAATTGGAAATTTTGGGTGATGGCCAACAAAGCAAGTCCTATCTTTATGTTTTAGATGTTATTGAGGCGATTTTGCAGGTTTTTGAAAAAGCTCAAGAAAAAATCAATTTATTTAACCTTTCTTCTTCAAATTTTGTAACAGTTAATGAAATTGCCCAAATCGTGGTGGAAGAAATGGGACTGCCCGCTGTCAAATTCAAATGGACTGGCGGCAGAGGAGGGTGGAAGGGTGACGTTCCGGTGGTTCGTTTGGATAATCAAGCCATTTATCAGTTGGGTTGGCAGCCAAAATATACCTCCAAAGAAGCGGTCAGAAAAACAGTCAAAGTTTTATTGGGCAAGGAGTCATTATAATGAAACAGATTGTCGTCATCGCCGGCGGCTTGGCCACCCGGCTTTATCCCATCACTAAAACCATTCCCAAATCAATGGTGCCGGTCGCGGGTAAACCATTTTTGGCTCACCAATTAGACCTGTTTAAACTTAATGACATAGAGGAAGTGGTGCTTTGCGTCGGCCATTTGAGCGAACAAATTGTGGAATATTTCGGTGATGGTCAGAAATTTGGTATCAAGATTCAATATAGCCAAGAACCAGAACGACTGGATACGGGCGGACCCCTGAAAAACAGCTATCCTCTTTTGGATAACGAATTTTTTATTATTTATGGCGACGCTTTTCTTTTAGCTGATTATCAGAAAATAGCCGAATTTTATCATCAACAAAAAAAATCTGGTTTAATGACCGTTTATCGCAATAATAACCAGATTGAGCCAAGCCGAGTTTTGGTAGACGGCCCCTACATTAAGAAGTATCAAAAGGAGCCGCCACCCCCCCGCGCTCAGCATATGGAATGGGGCCTCAATATTTTGAGAAAAAAAATGATTCCCAAGGTCCCAGAAAAGATTTTTCCAATTTCTCATTATTTTGACCTTCTGTCTCCTCAAAAAGAATTGCTGGCTTATCGGGTCAAGCAGCGGTTTTTCGAGATGGGTTCTATGAAGGGATTGGAGGAAGTTAATAATCTTTTGTCTCAATATAAAATAGAAAAACTCTTGTCTAAAATTAAAGAAGGTGAGATGGTGCTTTGATGGCTACCCAAAACTCTTCAATTTCATTTAAGGATTTACTTAGCCCCCCGGATTTTAAAAAGCATTGGTTTGTGACCGGCGGAGCGGGATTTATTGGTAGTTTTGTAGTTGATTTATTGATGGCCGCTGGTTTAAATGTGACAGTTTATGATAATTTAAGTTTAAGCACCGACCAGTGGCTTAAGCCCTATTTTGGGCAAGATAATTTTAAATTTATTAAAGGCGATTTGTTAGATGCGCCACTCTTGGAAAAATCAATGGCTGGACATCAAATTGTCTGGCACTTAGGCGCTAATACCGATATTCCCAGCGGCTACACTAAGCACAAGATTGACCTTGATAATGATGTGCTTGCCACCTTTAATGTTTTAGAAGCGATGCTTAAAAACAAAATAAAAGAAATGCTTTTCGCCTCGACGGGCGCCCTGTATGGCGAAAGCATTAAGGGGTTATTTAGTGAATCGTCAGGTCCGCTTTTGCCGCTTTCATTATACGGGGCAGGGAAATTAGCTTGCGAGGCCTTTATTTCTGCTTATAGCAATTTGTTTGGCATCAAGGCCTGGATGTTTAGATTTGGCAACGTGATTGGCGGCAGAATGACCCACGGTATTATTTTTGATTTTATTAAAAAATTAAAACAAGACCCTACACAACTGGAAGTTTTAAATGATGGCAAAACAATGAAGAATTATTTTTTAGTGGAGGATTGTATCCATGGGATACTCTCTGTTTATCAGAAAGTTAAAAACCCTTTGACTCTTTTAAATTTGGGCACTGATTCTACTTCGACAGTCGGCAGTATCGCTCAAATTATTATTGAGGAAATGAATCTTAAAAATGTCAGGATAAATTTTGTGCCGCGCAAACGTGGTTGGCCGGGCGATCAGCCGGTTGTGCTGCTTGATACTGCGAAGGTTCATAAATTAGGATGGTATGCTCATTATGCCTCCGATGAGGCAGTAAGAATGGCGACCCGAAGGATGTTAGGGAAGGATAATTTTGTGATGAAATATCGCTAAAAAGATGAAAAAAAATTTTGACAAAGTTTGTGTGGTTGGTCTTTGGCATTTAGGCAGCGTGATTAGTGCTTGTTTGGCTGAATTGGGCTATAAGGTAGTAGGAGTGGCGGCTGACAAAGCGGCGGCCGCATCCTTAAACCAAGGTAAACCACCCTTATTCGAGCCCGGTTTAGAAGATTTATTTAAAAAGCATTTAAAAAGTGACAATCTTTACTTTACCGACTCATTGAAAGATGCTCTGGCCAATGCTAATCCTATTGTGATTGCCTTTGATTCCCCGGTCAGCGAGGAAGGGGAGGTAGATGTTTCCCCTATTTTAAAGATGGCAAAAGAAATAAGTCAATTTATTGAGCCCAAGGCATTGATTATTATTCATACTCAACTGCCGGTAGGCACGAGTGAACAGATTGAACGATTGATCCATCAAAATAATAAAAACTGGAAGGGCGGAGTGGTTTACAGCTTGGAGAACTTAAAATTAGGACAATCAATACACCTTTATCTTAATCCAGAGATGATTGTTTTAGGTTCTGACAACATAGTTTTTTGTAGGGAAGCGGAACAATTTTTTGTGCCCATCAAGGCGCTCAAAATTAAAATGAATCTTAGAACAGCGGAGATGACCAAGCATGTATTAAATGGTTACTTGGCTAATATGATTAGTTTTATTAATCAGATTGGTATGATTGCGGACAAGATTGGCGTGGATGCGAAGATGGTGGGCGAGGTTTTGAAGTACGATGCGCGAGTGGGTAAAAAAGCGCCTCTTTCTCCCGGTTTGGGTTTTTCGGGCTGGTCTTTATTTCGTGACCTTAAAATGTTGCAAGGATTAGCTAAAAAACATCAAGTTGAAGACGCTTTACTTTTGGGTATTGAAAAGGTTAATTTAGCCACTTTCGATTGGGTGATTAAAATTCTTCAAGATATTCTTAAAAATCTAAACGGGTCTACTATTGGTATTTTGGGCCTAACTTATAAGCCAGGAACTTCCACGATGCGCCGTTCTCCAGCCATTGGAATTATTGACCAGTTAATTTCCAAAGGCGCCAAAGTCAAAAGCTTTGACCCTAAGGCAGATAGACAAGAACTTAAGCAATATCCTAAGATAAAGTTAGCTCATTCTATTTCTGACCTTGCTTTAGATTGCGATTGTCTTTTATTGCTGACCGAATGGCCAGAATTTAGAGAGATTGATTTTCAGAGCTTAAAAAAATTGGTCAAAAAACCCATTTTTATTGATACCAAGAATTTTTTGGAAAAACCTGTTCTTGAAAAGGCGGATTTTAGTTATTTTGGCTTCGGCCGAGGAGGTAGTGATGCTTAATGTAGGAGTAGTCGGTGCTGGCTTGCAGGCTCACCGTCGCATTCCGCCCATTTTTACCTCGAACCACGAGGTAAAGATAGAAGTAATCGGTGCGGCGAGCTTAAAAGAAGCAGAATCTTTGGCTAAACAATTTAATGTCACAGCTGTAAAAGGTTGGCAGGCAGTTTTAGAAAGAGAACTTGATATTGTTCTTGTATTAACACCGCCAAATTTACATCACCAAATAACCATAGCCGCGATGAAAAAAGGGATAGATGTGCTTTGCGAAAAACCTTTAAGCACTAATTTAAAGGAAGCAGAAGAAATGGTCAGAATATCTAAAGAAACCAAGCGGATTTTAAAATGCGGTTTTAACCATCGCCACCACCCGGCCATTTTAAAATTAAGAGAATGGTTTGAGGCGGGCCGCTTGGGTAAACCATTATTTTCCAGGAGTCGTTATGGGATTATCGGTCGACCTGGTTTGGAAAAAGAATGGCGCGCGGACCCAAAGCAATCTGGCGGAGGAGAGTTGATTGACCGCGGCATCCATGCCATTGATCTTTTTCGTTGGTTTTTAGGTGAATTTAGTGAAGTATTTGGGTTTCTGCAAACGAGTTACTGGCCGATTGCTCCCTTAGAAGACAACGCCTTTTGTTTATTAAGAACGAGCGAAGGGGCAGTGGCAGAGCTTCATTCCAGTTTGACCCAGTGGAAGAATCTTTTTCATTTCGAAATTTTTGGGACCGAAGGTTATGCCACTGCCGAAGGATTGGGCGGCTCTTACGGATTGGAACGGGCAATTTTTGGCAAAAAAGATTTTATTGCTCCCTTCGCCGAGGAGAAAATAGAATTTCGGGGCGAAGATGTTTCCTGGAAATTAGAATGGGAAGAGTTTCTTGGGGCAGTGAAGACCCGTCAACAACCAATGGGCAATGGCGCAGATGGTTTAGCGGCTTTAAAATTAGTTTTTGCTCTTTATGATTCGGCTAAAACAGGCAAAATGGTAACGATTAAATGAAAACATTAATTACCGGGATTAGCGGCTTTATTGGTTTTCATTTGGCTAAAGAACTTTTAATTGAAGGAGATTCTGTTATTGGTTTCAGTCGGACTAATCCAGAATCTTTCAAGCAATTATCTTCTAAGATTCAATTTATTCAAGCAGATTTGCTGGAAAAAGCCAAGATTCAAAAGATTTTGACTGAAATAAAGCCAGACCGCATTTTCCATCTTGCTGCCCAAAGTCTGATTCCGCGCTCTTTTGAAAATCCCCAAGAAACAATTAAGATCAATGTCATTGGCACCCTTAATCTTTTAGAGGAAATTTTGGCCCTCAAGTTAAAAACAATTTTTGTCTCAGTAGGGTCGAGTGCCGAATATGGTTTAACCACCCGAACAAGGAAACCAGTTTCGGAAGATGATCTTTTATTGCCGCAAAGTCCCTATGGCATTAGTAAGGTAGTCCAACACTTATTTATTCAGATGTATAGCCGCGCTTATGGTTTGAAGGGGATTCATTTAAGGCCTTTTGCCGTGATCGGGCCTCTTAAAAAAGGCGATGCGGTTTCAGATTTTGTCAAAAGCATTGTGGCAATTGAGCAAAAAAAGCAAAAAGTGATTGGGGTGGGCAACTTAGAAGCTGTCCGCGATTTTATTGATATTAGAGACGCAGTCCGGGCGATGATTCTTTTAAGCCAAGAAGGCAAAGCGGGCGAAACTTATAACATTTGTTTGGGTAAGGGTACTTCACTTACCGTAGTCCTTGGACTGCTGACAAAATTAGCCAAAACAGTCATTAAAATTAAAAAAGATCCGGCCAAAATAAGGCCGCTGGACGACCCCGTGATTATCGGAGATGCTTCTAAACTTCAAAATCTTGGTTTTAAGCCAAAATATTCCCTTAATCAAACTCTTAAAAACACCTTGGAGTATTGGCGAAAACAGATTTAGAATTTTTGTTTCTGGCGATAACGTTTTTTAATCTGCGCTTTTTTAATTAATAAAAAGACCAAACTTTTCAATCCAGTCCGCCAAGGTCTGACTACTTTTGTTTCGCCCAATCTTTCATAATAATTGATCGGATATTCAATAAATTTAAGTTTTGGATTGGTGAAGGCTTCAATTTTAATTTCTAAAGATAAATTCCAGGCATTGGAAAGGACTTGCATTTCTTTTAAGATTGCCTTTCTGAAAAGCCACATCCCGGAATTAATATCAATTACCTTGTAATTGAATAAAAAGCTGGTAAGTGTGGTGACCACAAGGTTGCCGATGTAATTCCACTGATGCATGCTGTTTACATCACTCAAGGGGAAACGACTACCAGAAATAAAGTCTAATTTACGGTCAATCAGCCAGTCAAGCATTTTTTCAATTGATTCTAAGGGATAAGTGCCATCACCATCTGCCGTGGTAATAATTTGACTTTTGGCGGCCGTAAATCCCTCTAAGTAAGCATTACCATAGCCCCTACCTTGTTGTTTGACCACTCTTGCGCCGTATTTTGTGGCAATGGCTACGGTATCATCAGTTGATCCACCGTCAACAATTACAATTTCATCAAGAAAAGAAGGAGCCGAGGGTAACATTTTTTTCAAGCCCGTCTCTTCGTTAAAAACAGGAATGACTAAAGAAATAGATAGACCTTTATACATTTTCAATACCTCTTTTTTCAGCCAAAACAAATAATTGATAGCCCAGACTGTTAAGATTAAAAAAGAAAAGCGGATAAATGAGATAGGCGATTAATTTTTGGCCTAAGCCATAAGGCTTGATGGTAAATGTCTTATGCATCTTTTTAGATCCACCGAGATTAATTAAGTGTTTATAAATGGTATGAAAAGGAAATCCCCACTTGGCCCATTTAAGGGTTTGAAAACCATTTTTTTCTAATTCAGAGATAAGATCAGCCGGTTGATAATGACGGAAGTGTCCAACCATTTTATCAATCGGGAAGACTTTGGAGCAAGGAACAGTAATGAGAATGTAGCGGTTAGCCATCTTGGTCATATTAGTAATTGCTCTTTGGTAATCATTAATGTGCTCGATTACCTCCGAAGCAATCACCAAATCAAAACGATTCGGTAAAATATCCTTTTCGATATCTAACACGGCAAAATGGTGGCGGCTATTTCGTTTCTGGTTATCTAAAATAGCAGATTTAGCAATGTCTGTGCCAGTACATTGCACAGAAAAGCAGTCGCAAATTTGGTCCAAAAGATAGCCCTGGCCACAACCCACTTCTAAAACTGTTTTGAATTGCAGGGGTTTTAGCCAGTTTAAAATAATCCGTCGCCGGTGGCGGGTGGCCGGATTGTATAATTGGGCATCATTCCAAGCTAAAGCGTCTTTTTCGTAATCAATAATTGGTTTGATGTCGCTTTCGTAAGTTATATTCATTTATTTAGTATAATGGTATTAGCCATTAAAAGCAAACAAACTGATTAAGATAATGCGAATTTCACCTGCCTGGAAAATTCTTTTTTTTGTTACTGTTTCTTTTTTAGTGACGATTATTTTTTATTACGATGTCGCCTTTCAAGGAAAGACCTTATTAAGCCCCGGCCTAACAGCCGGCGTAATGGGGGATAGTGGACCTTTTGGTTTTAAAGCGGAAGATCGAAAATCACTAGATCGATTTTTCCATTTTTATAAAGATTTTGGCTCCAATGCCTGGGCAGGGGAACCCCAAGTGGCTAAAGCAAGAGAGGCATTTTCTAAATTTTCTTGGCCACTTTGGAACGATAATGTGCAGATGGGGAAACCCCTGGCGGCTAATTTTCTTTCGACGGCCTTTTTCCCTTTGAAAACAATTTTAATGATTGATAACTCGCCAGTTGGTTGGGATCTGTATCTTTTGGCGCGCCTTGCAGTTGGTTTCTTGTTTACGTTTTTATTTTTAAGACTGCTTAAAATCAGCACCATTCCCGCTTTAGTGGGAGGGGTTGTTTTTGCTTTTTCTGGCTACTTTGTTCTTTTTCAAAACATTCAGAACATAGATGTTGACTTGCTAGCACCTTTAATGTTTTGGGTAGTGGAATATACTCTTCAATTAGCACGAAAAGGTAAAATTTTATCTTTACAATATCTCGCTTTAGTCGGTGGGCTCGCTACTGTTTTTCTTTCTGATATTGCTCAGTCATTAGCCTTGGTTTTAGCCGCTGGTTTTGTCTATTTTATTTTCCGGTTGATTCAAATCTATCGGGGAGAGGGCAAAGATTTATTTTGGCGTTCAGTGAAGTTTTCGCTACGCGTTTTTATTCCGGCTTTTTTAATCGTGTTGCCGCTTTTCTTAATCAACTTCGAGTTTTTGAAAAATGCCTGGACTTTGCACACTAAGGAAGCCCGAGTCGGAATCTCAATTTATACTCAAGGAAAATTTGCTATCCTTAATGCCTTGCCCTATCTTAACAATCAATCCTTTTTTCTTCCTTTAGTCGGAGTTGGGGGCAATGTTCATAATTACTTTGGGTTAGTGGCTTTTTTCTTAGCCTCAATTGGAGCAGTTGCGGCCATTCGATTTCGCAAAATTCCTCTCTTCTTCCTTTTCTTTACACTAGTAGTTTTGGCTAAGCTTTACGGCTTCCCAGTCGTGAATTGGTTTTTGGGGTCTTTGCCCGGGTTTGACCGCATTTTGTTTTTAAAATATATGCAGCTCTTGCTCTCGCTGGGAGCGGCAGTGCTAATTGCCTTTGGCTTGGATGTTTTAGCTAAGAGATTAATTACATGGCGTCAATATGCTCTTAGCATCCTATTGTTTGTTGGTCTTCTTGTTTGGGGGTTGATTAAGGTTGCTTTAAGCATTCAAATCACGCAGACTAATTTGGTTTTACTTTTCTATATTGCTGTCCCTTTGGTGGTTTTGGCTTTTCTTCTGGTATATTATCGATTATTAACGCTTCACCGAACAATTTTGGTTGTTTTGCTTGGTTTAGCCTTAGTTTTCGAATTATGGCAGTTTGTTCCTCGGGATGGACGGCCTAAGCGTTATGATTCATTTACGAAACCACCTTTTGTTAATTTTCTTCAAAATCAGCCAAAACCATTTCGTATTTTTGCTTTTGATCGACTGCTTTATCCCGAGATTAGTTCCGCTTTTAATATCGACGACATCCGTGACTTAGATGCTTTATTTGTCAAACAATATCCTGCTTATATCAAAAATTTTATCAGCCCCACTATCTATGACCGCTTTACCGGTGCGGCCGAGGGGAAAGTCGAAAGCGAACCACCCAAAATTCTCAATAACCCTCTTTTTAACCTTACCAACGCCAAATACGTTTTGGCCAAAACGCCACCCCTGCCCATTTTGCCAAAAAATGAATTGATTGATCTTATTCTCGAAAAGAATCCTTCCAATCCCAGCCTATACGAGAAAGGGTTCCTAATTGGTGAACAGCAAAAAAGGGTTTTATTTGAGCATTCTCCCAATTCAGTTTGTGCTCCTTTGCCTCTATCTCCTCAAAAATCTCTCCTTCAGTTTAGCATCGCCATTGATCCTGCTGTTTGGGAGTTTAAAGAAGGCGATGGAGTAAGGTTTTTAATCAAAGATCCCGAAAATAAAACAATTTTTGAGCGAACAATTAATCCGCTTCAAAATCTCGCTGACAGGACCTGGTATGATGTTAGTCTTGACCTTTCTAATTATCTTGGTAATAAAAGTTCTTTTTGTTTCATCACCGATCAATTAGGCAATTCAGCGGGTGACTGGGCTGGCTGGGGCGGCTTGCGTTTGACCGACCAAGGCGAAAAAGAAAAACCCAACAATTCAGATGAACAATATCGGTTAATTTACAACAAGGAGGTCCTTATTTACGAAAATCTTCAAACCTTTCCGAGGTCCTTTTTAGTGGGCAAAGCAACCTTAGTGAATTCTGACGAAGATGCTTTGCGCATGATGCAGCAGGCCTTATTTAATCCCCAAAAACAGGCAGTCTTAAAACTTAACAAAAAAGATTCCGAATTGAAGCTCGACCAAGATAAGTGTCAGTTTGACGCCCAGGGCTTTAGAAATTATCAGCGCCCAAACCCTAACCAATTTTCATTCAACATCGAAAGCAAGGGCCAATGTTTATTGGTTGTCTCCGAGACCTTTTACCCCGGCTGGAAAGTATGGGTAGATGGCATCAAACGGCCAATTTATCAAGCTGATCTGCTCTTCCGCGGTGTGATTTTAGAGCCTGGAGACCACCAAGTTCAATTTAAATATCAACCACCTCTCTTTTATTACGGTCTCCTTGGTGCTTTAATTGGTTTTATCTTAGCGATTTATTGGACAGTTCGAAGAAAAGAGTTATGATATCTAAGGAACGATGACCAGTAAACTTTTTCTAATACTTTTAGCTGTAATTCTCAATACGGCGGCTAATCTTTTGATCAAGCAGGGTTCTTTTAATTTGCAGTTTAGTTCTTTCCCTTCGCTTAACTTTTTTCTCCAAGCCTTAAGGGCTTTTTTTACGCCTTATATCTTTGCTGGGATCATTTTTTATGTTTTAAGTTTGACGATTTGGTTGTTGGTAGTTTCGAAAAATGAATTAAGTTTTGCCATACCCTTTATGAGTCTAAGTTATATTTTTATTGCGGTTGCCTCTTTTACTTTCTGGCACGAAAATTTGACCTTACTGCGGGTCCTTGGTATTTTGGTGGTCATTTTTGGAGTTTATTTGGTTTCAAAGACAGGATAAGAATGAATAAATCTGAACAGTATCGTATTAAAGCCTGCCGTATTTGTCGGCAAAATAATTTAGTCGAATTTCTATCCTTGGGTAGCATGCCTATTCCCAACGGGTTTTTGAAAAAAGAAGAACTTTCCAAAGAAGAACAGCACTATCCTTTAGGCGCCTATTTCTGTCCTAACTGCACTTTGGTTCAATTAACTCATGTTATTCCGGCGGAAATTATGTTTAAGAATTATCTTTATATTCCCTCTACTTCACAGACAATGCTGCAACATTTTGAGACCTTGGCCGAGGAGGCAGTAGAGAAGTTTGAAATTAAGCCAAACGATTTGGTAATCGACATTGGCAGTAACGATGGGACCCTGCTCAAATTTTTTAAGGCCTTTGAAGCCCAAACATTGGGCATTGACCCTGCCTCTAATTTAGCCACCGTGGCTCGACTGCAAGGCATTGACACTATTGATGCTTTTTTTACTAAACAATTAGCCGAGAAAGTGGTTAAAGAAAGGGGGGCGGCTAAAATAATTACGGCTACCAATGTTATTGCTCATATTGATGATTTGCACGATACTTTTTCCGGGATTGCCACCTTGTTAGACAAAGAAAGTGTATTTATTGGCGAATTTCCCTATTTGCCTGATCTTTTGGCTCGTAATGAATTTGATACCATCTATCACGAACACCTTTCTTACTTTTCTCTCCATGCCTTAACCAAATTATTTGAACAGCACCAACTTAATCTTTTTGATGTCAAGAAAATGCCAGTGCATGGCGGATCAATTAGAATTTATGCTGCCCCTTCTCATTCTTCACAGGAACCCTCGTTAAATTTGCAAAGATTCTTGGATAATGAGCGTGCCCTTAATCTTTTAGATGTTAAATCTTACCACAGTTTTGCTCAAAGAGTGGCTAATATTAAAAATGACCTTTTAGATCTACTAAGAAAGTTACGAAAAGAAGGAAAAAGAGTCGTGGGTTATGGCGCTTCGGCTAAAGGTAATGTTTTATTTAATTATTGCGGTATTGGTCCTGACTTGATCGAGTATATCGTTGACTCAATCCCTTACAAGCAAGGCCGCTTCACGCCGGGCACTCATATTCCCATTTACCCCGAAAAGAAATTAGAACTGGATATGCCGGACTATGCTTTAATTTTGGCTTGGAATTTTGCCGATGAGATTATGCGCAAGCAATCTAAATATCGCGAAAAAGGTGGTCAGTTTATTATTACAATTCCTACTTTAAGAATAGAATAGTGCTAGATTTTAAGTCCTTCTTTGATTAAGGCGTCAATAATTTGTTTCCATCCCCGGAAAGATACCCCAAGTTCTTTTTGCGTTTTTTCAGTTTTTAGTCCTCCCAAAATTGGATAACGGGCTCGCGAGGGGGAATTTTGAAGATATTCCACGATTGAAGCGGGCTTAACTTGGTTTTTAACCCCCCTGGCTTTTTCCAATAGATAATTGGCTAATTCAAGGGGCGTAAAAAGGTCAGAACTGGAAACATGAAAAACGCCAGTTTTCTGTTCTTGCAAAATTTTCATTAGGGCTTTACTAACTTCATTGATGTAAGTCAGGGTTAAATATTGGTCTTGAAACATAGGATAAAGCTTTTTTTGGTCAAACAGCCAGAGAATTTTTCTGATGTAATCAAGTTTTGGCGCAAAATGAGCTCGGGTGGGATTGCTAATGCGAATAATGGTATAAGTCGGCAGTTTTTCTGTAACTTGGGATTCTGCTTTTCTCTTAGTCCAACCATACCACGAAAGGAAGTCGGGATTATTTTCAGGTGGGTCTGTTTCTTTGTACGGTCCGGGTTTTTCAAGACGGCCGGCGAATACCACGTCGGTCGAGATATGGATTAGAAAAGATCTATAAGCCAAACAATTTTGAACAATATTTGAGGTTCCTGTCACATTCACCTGCCAAGCCAAGCCCTGCTCATTATTTCTTTCCTCTTCGGCTTTTGAGACATCGGTAAATGCCGCAAAGTGAATAACTGTTTTCGGTTTGTGCTGGCTAAAATAATTAGAAAGTTCCTTGGGGTTGGTAATGTCGAGTTCTTTAATGTTGGGCGTGAGCAATATTTCAGAACCAGGAATCTTAAGGTACGCATCAACAAAATGAGAACCAACTAAGCCGTCGGCGCCAGTGACTAAAATTTTCATTTTAACTCTTTTTAATCTCCCAGAAATCTTTGCCTAAAATATCCCAGGGGAGCCGATATTCATCCGGGGATTCGGGATTAAATTTTTGATTCACGAGATAAAAAATAGAAATCGGTTGATTGGATAAATTAGCATAACCATGCGCCACGCCGCGAGGGATATAAAGGAGTTGAGATTTACCTCCGCCTAAGCTTAGGCGCATCGAAACTTCACGAGTTGAGGAATTTTTGCGCAAATCATATAAGCCCACTAAAACATTTTGATAAGGTGCAATATACCATATATCTTCTTGATTAAAATGGAGGTGCCAGGCCTTAACCACGCCCGGCAATGCTTCGGAATAATTGATTTGGGCTATCTTAAAATCAGAGTACCCTTCTAAAAAACCGTTCTCGTCGACTCTGGCCATTTCACAGAGAAAGCCTCCTTCATCAGAAAAGTTTTTTAATTCAATAATCTTTATTCCTTCGATGGACGGCTTTTTGGTATATTCCTGGCGAGTAATTTTTTTTTGGTATTGAGTTAGGACCTTAGGCAAAATATTTTTTAACATGAGTATATTATAACAACTTAAACTAAAATAATGCAAGATATTTTACCATTATAAAAAAAGGAGCGATTGTCCTTCAGGCCATATCGCCCCGTCGTCGAAGATAGTTGAACAGACATTCAAATGTTGTCAGGGTCCCACTCCTTTGATACAATAGGACCCTTTGAAATTCTTCCTCGATATGCTCAAAGCGAGGTAGCTGCTTTTTTCCTTGTGATCCGTAAACCGGTTTCCACCAAGATGTGGACTTGGGGTTAATGGGATAGATCCTTATCCAGTAATCGTGGTCGGTCATAGATTGGATTATGCCAAGCATGACTCTTAGAATCTGATGGGGTTGTGTCAGGATTGCCGCCACTTGAAAGTCCCGTGTTCTTGCCAACTCAAGGAATGCATCATTTTCCTCTCTAGTATGAAGGGCCGGTCTACTATAGATAATCCTCTGACAATCTATTCCCTGTTCCTTTAGTCGTTTGGTATAATATGATTTGCCGGGCCAGGATTCGTCGGGGATTACACCTCCCAGCCGTTGACCATCAGAACCGTTAAGGGCGATAAACTTGGTTTTATTTTCACGAAAGAGATCGGCGGCGAGCTCGAACAGGTTGTCATCGTCTCCCTCGGCGCGGCCATGGAAGAAAATCACATCCATTTTTTCGGTTGGATAGTCGCTCAGAAGAAGAGTGGTTGCTTGAATAAAGGCCAGCGTTGTCGTCATCCATTCATCCATCCCGACTTCCTCCTTTGGGTTGATTGGGAATGAACGTTTTGCATTTAGTAGTGTATTATATGGTAACAATAATTTCAAGGGGTTTATCAAAGATAGACAGGCAGACCGTGTATAAGTGGCTCTTGCGCATCCAACACATTTTATGGTATTTTGCCCCAAGATGACATTTAAATTTTTTTTAATATTCTCTTTTCTGCGAAAATATCCACCCAATTTTTTTTATTGGTCTTCTTTAAATTCCCAATATCAAATCTGGCTTAAGAAAAATTATCCCAGCAAAGAAATTTTAGGCAAACAGATAAAAGAAGTGGAAACCCTTAAACTTAAATCTCAAATTACGTTAATTCTACCCGCCTGGGAGAAGATAAATGCGCATTTAAAAGAGGCAGTTAAATCAGTTTTAGACCAAACCTACCCATTTTTTGCGTTGAAGGTCCTAGCGAACAGCCAGACAGAAGAAAAAGTAAAAAAGATATTAGAAGATTACTTCTCTAAGAAGTTAGAAATAGTTTTAAGTGGTGAAAAAAGTTTAGTTCCGGCCATTAATCATTTACTCGGAGAAGAAAAAAGCGATTATTTAATTTTGTTAAACCAAGATAACTGGCTCTGGCCCAATGCTTTGCTGGAAGTAGCCAAAAAAATAAACAAGAAACCAGAAACAGATTTAATCTATACTGACGAAGACAAGATAGATATTTTCGGAAGGCATTTTGAACCCTTTTTTAAACCGGACTGGTCGCCGGATCTTATTTTGAGCGTAATGTATGTGGGTGACTTTTTGGTCTGGAAGCATTCGTTAATCGAAAACATCGGCGGTTTAAGGGAAGAATCGGAAAAAGTAATGATGTGGGATTTGGTTTTAAGAGCGGCGGAATCAGGGGTTCAAATTGAGCATATTCCCACCATACTTTGCAGTAAAAGGGGAGAGGGAAAAAGAGCGGCGGGCTTTATCTTGCCAAAAGAGCCAGTTATTTTAGAAGTACAAAAAAAAATTTTAGAAGATGCCCTGAAAAGACGAGGTATTCTCGGTGAAGTGGAAAACGGTCCTTTCCCTACCAGTTGGCGCATTAAATATGAAGTTTTGGGTAGCCCCTTGGTTTCCATTATTATTTCCACCAAGGATCGGGCAGCGCTTTTAGAGAAGTGTGTTAATGGAATTTTAAAAAATGACTATCCTAACTTTGAACTTTTAATCGTTGATAATCGAAGCATAGAGGTAGAAACTTTTGCCTATTTTGAAAAGTTAAAAAAATATCCCAAAATTAGAATCCTTAAGTATGATAAACTATTTAACATTGCCGAAATTTACAACTTTGCCGTTAAGCAAGCGAGAGGTGAATATATTGTTTTTATGGGTAATGATACCGAACCGATGACTAATGATTGGTTGCGTCGCATGCTTGGCTATGGCCAAAGAAAAGATGTTGGCGCGGTAGGCGCAAAATTGCTTTACCACGATGGGACTATCCAACACGCCGGTGTGGTTTTGGGGTATGGCCGATTTCCGGATAAAAGCGACCATGTGGCTGGCCATTGCTTCAGCCACTTTCTCGATATTTTTGGCTACTTCGGTTTTATTCAATTGGCAAGAAATTGTTCGGCTGTGACGGGCGCCGTTATTTTAACCAAAAAGAATCTTTATCAAGAGGTGAAGGGATTTGATGGCCAAAATTTAAAAATGCTTTTTAATGACGTAGATTATTGTTTGAAACTGCGCGTCAAGGGTTATTATATTATTTATGCTCCTGATTGTGTTTTGTATCACAGGGAAAGGGCTAGTTTAGGGAAAGTAGGAGTAGATTTCAAAATTAATCCCGATGAAGTGAAATATATGCGCGACAAGTGGGCATTTTTAGAAGACAATGACCCATTTTACAATCCTAATCTGTCACTTCAAAAAACTGATTATAGCTTGCGGATTTAGATGTTCAAACTAAAATCTTCTTTAGTGCGAGAGAGGTTAGAATTATAATAGGGATCATTTTGCAAAATTTTTCCCCAGCGGCGGTGGATGAATTGTGCCTCTTGCCAAAGCTCTTCATTGTCGCGCGTTCCATCATCTGGCCGGCCCACACTGATTGACTCGTGATGATAAAGTTTGGCATAAGGGGTATAAACAATCAAATAACCTAACTTTCTTAACTTTAAGCAGAAGTCCACATCATTAAAAGCCACTCTTAATCTTTCATCAAACCCGCCGGCTTTTTGGAAGAGCTCTTTAGAGATGAGCAGACAAGCCGCGGTGACCGCGGAATAATTACGGACAAGGTCTTTTTGTCCATAATAGCCATTCTCGCTGTCGGGGTGATATTTTTGAGCATGGCCAGCCACGCCATTATAAGTCGTGCTTCCCCCAATGCCCAAAATTACCCCGGCGTGCTGAATGGTGTTATTGGGGTATAAAAGTTTGGGACCCACGGCTCCAACCCCCGGGCGCAATCCTTGCTCTAAAAGCGCCGAGAGCCATTCCCGATTAATGACTTGAGTGTCATTATTTAAAAATAAAAGATATTCTCCTTTGGCTTTGGCAGCGGCAAAATTATTAAGCGCCGCGAAATTAAAAGGCAAGTTAAAGTCCACTATCCGGACATTTTTAAGTTTCTGAATTTCCTTAAAATAATTTAGGGTTTCCATTTCAACGCTTTGATTATTGACAATTAAGATTTCGTAATTTTTGTAATCAGTCAGGGAGAGAATACTGTTAAGACAACGCGCCAAGTAGAGGGCGCGGTCATGGCTGGGAATAATAATGGAAACCAAGGGTTTTTTTTCATGTTGATAATGGATGCGAAAAGTGCCGTAAGTTAAGCCCGGCAAGGCCTCTCCTTTTATTTTCCTTCTTTCTAGGGCCTCGTTTAAGGCGCGCAGGGAGCGGATAATAGTATATGGTTTTTGATAAGCAAAGGCCGCCGTGGATTGGGCGGTTTTGCGCCAATGGTAAAGAATTTTGGGAATATGATGAATTTGGACAGTAACTTCGGTGGCGCGCAGAGCCAAATCATAGTCCTGCGAACCATCAAAGCCAGTTCTAAAACCATTGATTTCTTTAACCAAATCCAGACGATAAACCGCGAAGTGGCCAATGTACATTTGGGAGAGTAAAAGATCCGGGGACCAATCGGGCTTGAAATATGGTTCGCTTCTTTGTTCATCCTGGTCAATTTTATCTTCATCAGAATAAATGAGGTCGGCTCTGGGTTCTTTATTTAATAATTTAACAATTTCAAAAAGGCAATCCGGGGTCAAAAGGTCATCATGGTCTAAGAGTCCGACAAATTCCCCCCGGGCAAGCGCTAAAGCAGTGTTTGTGGCCGCAACAATGCCTTGGTTTTGGGCATGAAAAGAAATTTTAATCCGTTTGTCTAGGGCAGTCATTTTTTTAAGAAAAGGTTTGATTTCCAAATTGTCGGAGCCGTCATCTACCAGACAAAGTTCAAAATTGGGATAAATTTGTTCCAGAACACTTTTGACCATTTTTATGAGGTATTTTTTTTCCGTGTTGTAAATCGGCGTTAATATGCTAATAAGCGGGAGATAGCGGAATTTTTTTACTTCATCTATCATCTGACTGCGCTGTTTAGGAGTTAATTGGTGGAACTTGAGCCATTCTTGGTATTGTTGGACGTGGTCATATCTACTGGATAGGTTTTGCGTGCCTCCTTTGAGCCAGACAAGAAAGCGAGAGAGTTTTAAGACCACGGCCCGCATTCCTTCCTGCTGCCAAGTACTTTTTAAAGCCAGCCAAAGGTGACCACGTTCTTTAAATAAATATCCTATACCTTGAAGGATTCGTTTTTTTTCATGCAACCAGTCAGCCATTTTCCAGAAAGCGCTGTCCTTTATTTTTTTTAGTTCCCCTTCTAAGTTGCGAGCGTGTTGTTGCGTTAAGATTAATTCTTTTTTAGCTAAATTCGCTTCGCCCAGTTGTTCATCAGATTGTTTAAGATAGTTAGCCAGTTTTTGAACTTCGGTTTTCATTTGGTTAACGTTTAAAGTACCATGTTTAGTTAATTGCTCGAGGCGCTCATTGGCTTGTAATGTTTCCTTGTTGGCAATAGCAATAATATTAAAAATTTTATTTAGGATTTGTTCTTGCAGGGTTTCGGTGAGAGGTTTTTCCGACAACTTGAGCTGAGGCAGGGGTAGTTCGTTTCTAAGCTTGCCAAGATAAACAGTGCGATAAGAATCTTTTTGATGGTCACCCGGATATATCTCTTGATTATAAAATTGATTAAATGCTTCAAACTGCTTTTTGACCAGAGGGCTATAATTAGCTGAAACAAAAAACAAAAACCGATTAAGGATTGGCCAAAGAGTTAAGCGAGCGTGATAAGCTTGAGTATATTCAATTTTGTTTTTTTGGAAAAATTGTTCAATCATTTTTTTTTCAGGCAGTCCATGTATTAAATGTTCTTCTAACCAAGGATGTTTTTGGTCCGTGAGTGTTTGGTAATATTCGTTGGCTTTCTCTTCCCACTTTTTAAATTGAGGATTAAAAAAGGGGGCAGCAATAATAATGTAGTCCAAAGCCACCCTTAAATTTTCGCTTAAGAATTGCTGGCGGTCATTTTTGGGGATGTGCTCCAATGTGTCAGTGGAGAGCACTATGTCAAAAGATTGATTGGGAAAAGGAAGTTTTCGGCCGTCGCCCTGAATATAATTGGCTTCCTTTGAGGGGAGAATATCTAAAAAGGTGATTGTGTCATTGGGCAAAAATTTTCTAAGAGGACTGCCAAAGCCGCCTATCTCCAGAATTTTGTAAGAAGGTTTAGTACGCAAAGAATTGACGCAGTCGCGCAAGGTAGCATAGCGCCCGAAAAGATCAAATTGGAGGGAGGATAAATTTATTTTAGAATCTGCCATTCTTCTTTAAGCTTAACTGTGCCATGTTGGTTCTCTAAATTAGGTAATACTCTAAAACTAAACCCTTTGTCAATAAAATCAAAAGCAAATTGGCAGCTTTCATCGAAAATGCCGCAGGTTAAAAAATACTCTCCTGCCAAGAATGGGTTTTTGCGGATACGGTAAAGGATTGCTCCCTTGCCCGTAACTTCTGGAATGGGGAAGTGCGAAGTTTTGGTATTTGGTCCGTTGATGTGAACGCCTTTATAGTTATATAGGGCCAGTCCGACCACTGGGTTTTTGACTGGTTTTCTAGCCAAGTAAAAAATTTTAATCTCGATATTTTCTCCTGTTTTGAAAATTCGGTTGGTTTTCCCTTGGCTGTTTTGGAATTGCACATCAGTGATTTTGACTTCCTTTTTATTAAATTGGTGCTCGTCTTTTTTTTGTCCTTTTAAACTGGTCCGAGAAGATAAAAGGTGGTATTGGTTGATGGCAGCGCGGGGTTGGTCTATTTTAAGGATATTTCCTTGTTCTAAAAGAAGTATCCGGTCGGCAATATCTTGCATAGTTCCTAAATCATGCGAGACAAAAATAATGGTCTTGCCAGCTTTTTTAAGACCGTAAAATAGGCCCAAACATTTCTCTTGAAACTCTACATCGCCAACGGCTAAGGCCTCGTCAATCAAGAAGATATCCGCGGGCGCCTCTTTGGCGACCGAGAAAGCGAGCCGCACCTGCATGCCGGAGGAAAAATTTTTTAACTTGGCGTCCATAAATTTTTCCAAGCCCGCGAACTCCACAATTCCCGGATATTTTTTTTCAATTTGGCGATGTGAAAGGCCCAAAACAATGCCGTTTAAGAAAACATTTTCTCGCGCGGTTAATTCAGGGTTAAAGCCCACGCCTAATTCCAGGAAGGGAGAAATTTTTCCTTTTATTTTGACTTTGCCGCTGTCGGGCTGGTAAATACCGGCCAAGATTTTAAGCAAAGTAGATTTGCCCGAGCCGTTGCGGCCGATAATGCCCAAAAACTCTCCTTCCTTAACATCAAAAGAAACATCCTTGAGCGCCGTAAATGTCTCATAGGTTTTGGGTTTGTAGAAAGTGGCGATACCCTCGCGCAGGGAATCCACTTTTTCGTGGGGCAGTTTGAATGTCTTGGTGATTTTTTCCGCTTCAATAATGGGATTCATATATTTTCCGCAATCTTGGGACTTAATTTTCTAAATAAAACAAAGCCAATAACCAAGACCGCCATAATAATCGCCAACAAAATAAAAAAGCGCGAAGGGGTAATAAACTGGTTATTGATTAGGGCTAATTTTAAATAATGAATAAGATAAGCCATGGGGTTGAGCCAAAGATATTTTTGCAAAGATGCGGGGATAATACCTAGAGGATAAATAATCGGGCTGGCGTAAAAGCCCAGTTGTAAAAGCACTTCCCAGATTTGATTTAAGTCGCGGTATTTTAAAAATAAGGGCGCAGTGAGCAAGCTAAAGCCAATAATTAAAAAATAAATAAGCAGAAAGAAAATCAGAGCCAAGCCCAGCGCCGCGAAAGAGGGAGCCACTTTATAGAGGGCGAAAAACAAAGCCAAAATAATCAAATTAATCAAAAAGGTAATAGTGGCATTGATGGTGGAAGCCAGAACTATCGTGATTTTGGAGATAGGGACCTTGGTAATTAAGTTGGCTTTGGCTAAAAGCGAGGTCATACCCACCATCGTTCCCTCGGAAAAATAATTCCAGACAATAATGCCGGTAAGCAAATTAATGGAATAATGGGGCACATTGCGGCCAAAGATATTGGAAAAAACAAAATTCAAAATCAAAAAAATGAGCAGTGGCTTTAATAACGCCCAGAAATATCCTAAAATAGAGCCGTTGTAGCGGATTTTAAAATCGGTTTTGGCTAATTCCC
>CAZKOU010000002.1:25547-30891 GCA_964554505.1 uncultured Candidatus Saccharibacteria bacterium | reverse complement strand
TGGTCGCGGAGAACCACTGATTAAAATTCAAATCAATGCTTCCCCTTCTTTCGTCGGTTTTAATCACATGCCAACCCAAAGGACTCTTGGAGGGTTTGGGATAAACCTCGCCGGCTTTTAATTCAAAAGCCGGACCTTCCAATTCCGCCGGATAAGTATCCCTTGAAAACCAACCCAAATCTCCGCCCTTGTCCTTAGTGGACGCATCTTTGCTAAACTTTTTAGCTAATTCGGCAAAATCCTCGCCCTTTTTCACTTTTTCCAAAATCTCGTTGGCCTCACTCTCGCTGCCCATCATAATATGGCGCGCTTTGACATTGACCAGAACCTCGCTTCGAAACCTCTCTTCGTAAATCCGCTTTTTAATCAAACGCTTAAAGTCACTTTCCTTCATCTTGTAAAGACCTTCCAGTACCTTTAAGATTTGTTCCTTGCCGCCCTTATCTTTGGCAATCTGCTCAAATGTGCTTTCCACTTCGGCTGACGCAATTCTAATCCCCTTTTTAGCTGACTCGCGCCGAATTAAATCGTCTTTAATTAAAGTGTCTAAAATCTCTTTATCTGAAGGCGGGGTTTGCTTGGTTTGACTGCTGAAATAAAGCACATATTTTTTGTGGCGATAAAATTCAGTCAAAAAGAGAGGCCGACCATTGATAAAAGCCGCCGGATAAGGAAAGGTATAGGCAGCGAAAATCACTTTTTCATTAAAAACCTTACGACCAAAAATAGCCACCCCCCAAATAATCACCCAGATAAGATAAAGAGCCAAAATTAAAATAATAATGTGCTGGCGCTTGAATTGCCAGCGGTTTTTCAAGGCGTAAATATCCAAACGGCTGCGCCAATTAATTAAGCGTGTCTTTAACTGCTCAAACATTTTTAAATAATCGCCACCTTGGCCGTAATGATTATTCCTATCATAACCAATACCAAGGCAATTAACAAGCTTTTAATGTTCTCTTTATAAAGAAACTGGCTTAAAAGATAAACTATCAAAACCAAAAATAAACTTTTGCTGGCCGGGTCAATAGGCCAAAAAACTAAACTTAAAAAGATTTCCAGCCCTAAAAGAGAAAAGAGCGAAGCCAAAAGCCAATCTTCTAAATAAAAAGAAAGGGAAAGGAAGAAAAGCAGCCAAATTAGTAAACCGGAAATCCAGAGCGCGTGAGAACCCAAAAGAGCGCCAAAATAGATATTATAAAAATTATAGGCAATAAGATACCAAAGTAAAAGATAAACGAATGGCGGCCGGCGGGTGGTCAGCACCAGATAGCCGCCCAAAGCCAAAAGAAATAAAAAAAGAAAGCGTAAAAAGCGGCTGGTTTCAAAATAGAAAAAGCCAAAAGAACCGAGAGTTAAAAAAAGAAAAAGAAATGAGCGGCCGAAATCAAACCATTTATGGCTTAGAAGCGCTGGCTGGTTCATCAAAGATATTTTTAACCATTACCTGAATTTCCTTAAAATTACCGGCTTTGGGAGCTAAATAATAGCCGTTGCCATTGCTGCTGGAAACCAAGAACCCTTCCGCTGATGTATCCAGCACCTTGGTTTTGAGGCCGTCGCGGTCAATTTTTTTAACGACTTTAATCAATTTTTCCAGTTCGGTCACGGTTAGGTCCGTACGGAAATGCTCGCCGATAATTTTAACAATCCCCACGATTTTGGCCGGGTTGGCTAAAATACCTAAAGAAGTGGCTCTTTCGGCCATGGCTTTAAGCACTTGCTGTTGACGGCGACTGCGGTCAAAATCCGAAGTGGTTTCGCGGGAGCGCGCATACTTGAGCGCGGTTTTGCCGTTTAATTTTTGGATGCCGGCTTTCAAGGAAAAGGGCTCGTAATCAACCATATTCGGCGCCGGGAAAAAAGAATCGTTAAGGGGTTTTTCCACATTCACAGTTACCCCGCCCAAGGCGTCCACCAACTTTTCAAAACCATTAAAGTCCAAACGCGCGTAGTAATGAATCGGCAGGTCTAAAATTTGGCTGACGGTTTTTTTCATCAACGCGCCGCCGCCGCTGGTTTGTTTGGGGTTTTGCTCGCCATAAGCGTGCGCGTAATTGATTTTATTAAAACCAACGCCGGAAATAGTGACACCCAAATCGCGCGGAATAGAAACAATGGCCGCCTGATTCTTGGCAGTATTGACCGAGACCAACTGAATAGTGTCGGCTAAACTGCCGCCCGGATGTTTGGCGCCGCCCACGCCTAAAAGCAAGATATTAACGCGACCATCCACTTCTCCTTTAAGCCGGCTTTGGGAGATATCTCCTAAAAAAGAAAGGAAATTGCTATTGCTCTCAAAAATCTTGCGGGTTTGGGCCAAAGCGTAAAAACCAATGCTGATTAAAATTAAAAAAAGAATGCCCGCAAAATAAAGGAGCGGTTTGGCAAAACGGCGCCGCGGCTTGACCAATGATTCCACGGTGCCTTCTTTCTTTAAACGCTTGATAATATCGCTTCTGCCCATAACAAAAATTTCCCTCTTTCTTTCATTTTAGCAAAAAACTTATCCCCAAGAACGGGTGGTTTTAACCGGGATTTTGAAAACAAAACCCAGGGTCTTAGCCACAGCCAAACCCACCCTAATGCCCGTGTAAGAACCCTCGCCCTGATAAACTTCAATCTTTTTTAATTTTTCAAAATAAAGTTGCCGCTTTTTTCGCATAATCTCAATGGTTTTAAGTAATTGCCCGCCCGTATCTCTCCTGCTCAACCATTCTTTTTTACTAATCAAACGACCGTCGCTTGAGTAAAGAAAAACTTTAACCCGCGGCGCGGCGGTATTAATTTTCAAAACTAATTTTTCTTTTGTTTTCGCCGACATATTCAAATGTGATGATTTTTGTCCTGTGAGGCAAAAGAGTGAAAACTCTGTCCGCCCATTCCACAACGCTGATAGTGTCTTTTTTGCTCCACTCGTCCTGCCCGCCCACGCTTAGGGCCTCCTTGGGCTCTTTAATCCGGTAAAAATCAAAGTGGCAAAGCCGTTTTTTGCCTTCATAACATTTCATTAAAATAAAAGTGGGGCTTTGGATGGTCTCTTTGATGCCGAGGCCCGCGGCTAAGCCCTTAACAAACACTGTCTTACCACTGCCTAAATCGCCAATTAAACCGAATATCTCGCCTCCTTTTAGTCCTTTCGCCAGCGCTTGGCCAAGGAGAAAAGTCGCTCTTTCGCTTCGGCTTTGATATACTCTTTTCTTTGCCATATAAATCCGGCTAAGACCCCCAGTAAAATAATGCCTCCGACCCACAAAAGATATTGGTTGAATCGGCTGTTTTGCGGTTTATTTACTAACGCGGCGGTCGTCTTTTTAGCTAATTTTGACTTTGATTCTCCCTGCGTTGTCTCGCCCTTAACTTCGCCGCCTCCCGCTGTTTCTTCTTTTCCATCTTCTACTCCTGCCTCTGCCTCCTCTTCTTTTTCCGCTTTATCTTCCAAAAGTTTGATGTCTTCGGTCTGGCGCGGCAATAAACGGTATGCTTCTTTATATTGACTCAAAATACCGTAAACTTCCAGAGTGTAACCCTTTTTCAACTTCGGTTTTTTAATGGCTGCGGACTCTTTAAGATAAATTTTTATTCTCCCGCTGTTGTCGTCTATATAAAAAGTGTTTCCCGAGGTCTCTACGACCTCGCCTTTTACCCGTACCAATCTGCCCTCTAAGTTTTCGCTGGCTTCATTGGTTTTAATCACAGCGGGCTTGATTTCGGACTCGCCATTTTGCGTGATATCCTGCGTTGAAAAAATCTTGACTCTCTTTTCCTGATAATATTCCGCCATATCGCCTAAAACTTTAACTTTCTGACCTTGTTTCAGTTCAGGCAAGTCGCCTTTGGAAAGATACACTTGAATTCCCGCGCTTTCATCCTGTATATAAAAAATTCTTTTGCCTAAGATATTGGGCGCGGCAATGACTGTCCCCTCAATTAAGACCTCCTCGCCCTTGGCTTTGGTTCTTGCCTCTTTGATAGTAATGAGGGCAGGGGAGAGGGCTCTTTCTTCTTTTTCCTCTTCAGCCCCTTCTTGCGAAGCAAGTGGCGGCAGGGGGTTTTGAATAATATCTTCTATGGGCTGGGGTAGGGGAGAGGCCGGCGGAGGAGAGGGCTCGGGTTTGTAAGCAGAACTATTTTCCTTACCCGGCGTGCCGCCCATTTGGGAAGAAACATGCCAATTGTTTTCATCTTTTTCCAAGGTGCGGCCATCGCCGCTGGCGCCCCAATCTTTAATGTAAATAACCTCGGAAAACCAGGTCTTGCCCTTATCAGCGCTTAATTTTAAGATGTCAGTGTCGTTATTAAGAGAAAGCGAAACCTTAAAGAGATTGCCCTGAAAATCCGGGTAGTCAACTAAGAACACGACCGTGTCGTCAGCTAAAATGGCGTAACCATTGGCAGGAATAATGTTAGTGCCAGAAACCAAAGTAAAAGTGTGATTAGAGCCGTCAAAAAACCGCCACGAATTCTCCCCCGAGCCGGTGACAATTTCCATCGATTCTGTCCCCGGATTATAAATTTCCACCCACTCGTGCTTATCATCCGCTCCGGGGAGGTCATACATTATTTCATTGATAGTGAGAGCCGTCGCAGCGGCTTGGGTTTTGAAAGGAAAGTAAAAGAAAGAAAAAACCAAAAACAAAATAAATAAAAAGTAAAAGCCAATTTTTAACTTTTCATTTTTAACTTTTAATTTCTTAATCTTCCCTCCTTGTTTTTAGATTATCAGTTCCCCCTCCAAAAGAAAAGCCGGCTGGTCAGAATCCGTTTTTGCCAGCCGGGAAAGTCGGATGTCGTGGGCCTAAGCCCATGTTTCGGGGTTGGTAGGAGAGTAGCCACTGTTTAGACGGCTCATAATCCTTGGGACCATGCTCTCAAAGCCCGTGGCTAACGCATCCGCCCTTCCGGGGTCAAGGCCTGCCTTGACAAGCTCCGCAACCAATGCCCGAAACGGAGGGGTTTCAGGGCAAGTGTCATTATTACTAGGTTCACAGTGCCCGTCTCTTACTGCCTTTGCCGCAATTTCCGCCAATGTCATCTCTGGCAACTTTTTCACCTCCTTCGGAATGGGTGCTAAGACCTAATCCTGCCCTTCTTGAGCAAGTGTAAACCCTGTCGCCAGCCCCGTGACGAAAATCAGAGCGTCTCTCTGTCCCAGTTGTTTCACGAGCATCTCGTAGACAGGCTTCAGATCCTCGGGAAAACATTGACCATCGAGCGTGGAGCAGAAGGTGGGTTCCTCCCTTAGCCGTATTACTCTCAACATATCCTGGATAACCTGATTCACTTCCCGTAGCAACTTTTTCACCTCCTTTTTCCTTTTTTTGTGGTCTGGAACTTAATTACA
>CAZKOU010000002.1:0-25447 GCA_964554505.1 uncultured Candidatus Saccharibacteria bacterium | reverse complement strand
GTAGCAACTTTTTCACCTCCTTTTTCCTTTTTTTGTGGTCTGGAACTTAATTACATTAAACTAATAAATCACCAATAGGTCAATACTCAAAACTCCAATTTTATCAAATTTATCAAAATCACAATTTTCGCCCATTTTCCCCATTTTTTCCAATTTCGCCCATTTTCCCCATTTTTTCCAAAATTTCCAATTTTTCCCTCCTGTTATTTTTCCTCTCATAAGGCGATCGCAGTATGGAAGAAAAAATTTCTTCACTTATTCCCTATTATTCCCTTTATTATTCCCTTACATTTTTTTATTTCCGGAGCCAATTCCGGAGCCAAGGGGTGTCAGACAGTCAGACAGTCAGACAGAGGGGCGTCAGACAGAATAGAATACCACCCCGCCTCGGCAAGGATGGATGAAAGACCAAGAAAAACGACGAAGCTCGTTCATTAAATATCAAGAGTCATTGCCCTCCTCAAACACCGGCGGCATTTCGTGGCGGTTGAGCATTTTGTTATCCACCACCCCCACTACTTCGTGGTCCGGATAGCGTCGCGACACCGGCACTCCCCGCCGCGTGTCGTTTCTTAAATCCGTAATAATCTGGGCTACTTCCCGCGGGTGCGCCACTTTTTCAAATAAAAAATTGCGCTGGGTGCCCGCGGTCTGGATTTCCACATCGCCAAAATCAAAAACAGTACCCAAAACACCCCTGACCACGGCTTTGACATCCTCAATATCTTCCAGATTTAATTCGGCTTGGTCGCGGTTAAATAAAGCGTTCTGGTTGATATCCACCACGCGGCGGTCAGTCACAATGTGCAAATCAAAGTAAAAATCAATCCAAGCCACCATAAAAACCGCAGCTAAAAAAAGAAAAGCCGCCGAAGAAGAGAGCAAAAAAATGTTGCGGCCCGCACCCGTTAAAACACTGTCCTCAAAAGAAGAAGTCAAAAAATAGAGCACAGTCAAAACCAAACCCCAAATTACCAAGAAAAGCAAAACTACCCAAACAAAAGAAAGGAAGTGGCGACGCAAAAAAACATAAATTTTTTCATCCGGGTCTTGCCCGGGAAAAACATTTTTAAGATGCATTAAAGCGCTCCCCAGTCCAATAAAATAAAGGTGGCGGCTAAAGCGATTACCACCACTGTTGCATAAATCATCACAGCCGCGGGGATGGAATCGCCCGCCACTCGATACTTAAATAAATGATAAAAAATCACGATATTCAACCCAAGAATCAAAACCAAAGCCAAAAAATAAATTAAAAGATAAGTCATGGCAAGTAAGCCAAAGGATTAACCCGGCTGCCATCCTCACGAACTTCAAAATGAAGATGGGGGCCGGTAGACCAGCCCGTAGAACCGACATAACCGATTAAATCGCCTCCTTTTACCTCGGCATTGCTCTCCACCGCAAAAGAAGAAAGATGGCCATACAAAGTGGCGAACCGGGCATTGTGATAAATAATAATATAGTTGCCGTAGCCGTAAAAGTGGCCATTGTCATAAAAACTGCCGACTTCCACTGTGCCGTTGGCTGCGGCGTAAATGGGCGTGCCTTCAGCATTAACCAAATCCAAACCGCCGTGCGACACCGCCGGGTTAAAAACCCAGGGGTCGTCAAAATCCTGCGAGATGTAAATATAGTCCATAGGCCAAGAAAAACCAACTGCCGAGGTGCCCTTGTCGCGCGCCTTGACGCCTCCGCGCTGTTTGGAAAAAAGCGCGGCCAAGGCCTTATCAACCTCTCCCTGCCTCTGTTTGGCTTCTTCAATCTGGGATTCTAAACTTTTAACCGCTGTCCGCGTGTCTATCAGAACGCGGTCTTTTTCCTTTCTTTGTGTCTCCAAAACTCCCTGATAACTGCTTAAACGCTTTTCTAAATCTTCCAACTCTCTTTGCTTTTGCTCCTGACTGGTTTTTTTATCCAAAAGTTCCTTTTTTAATTTCTCAATATCCGCGATAGTGGCTTCAATACGCGTTTCCAAGGCCTCCAGATACTGATTATGCTCAATCACTTCCGATAAAGAGCGCGAACCAATGACCAAAAAAAGTTCCGAGGAATTTTGCACCTCGTAAATCTCGCGCAGCACTTCATCCTGCTTTCCTTTCTCCACCCCTAATTCTTCTTCGCGTTTTTTGATTTCAAAAATCAACTTTTCAATTTCTTTTTTGGTTTGGTCAATGTTGGCTTTAGTATCGGAGACCTTCTTTTGCGTGGCCGCGATGTCGCTGTTTAACCGGTTGATGATTTGTTTTAATTTCTCGGCTTCCTCTTTTTTTTGCTGGGCTTCTTTCTTTTTCTGGCTGATATTCCTTTGTAATTCCTGCCTTTCTCTCTGTAATTGGTCCTTGGTGGCTTGTGTGCTTACTTGGGCCAAGGATAAAGGATTAAAAATAAAAAAAACCAAGAAAACGATTAAAATATGTAAAAATGGTTTAAGTCGCATCATCTTAAAGTATATCACACTTTGAGATATTTTTTAACCGAGAAATACGAAGCCGCGGCGCCCAAAACCAAGCCGAGCAAGAGTTGAATTAAAAACGTCTCAAAAAGATGCGCGCCCAAGAAGGAACGGGCGGAAAAGCCAATATCGCCTAAATATCTGACTGCCTGCGGCGTGACTAAACGCACCAAACCTAAAATTGTCAAAAAAGCGAAAATAGCGGCGAACAAACCATAAAACATTCCTTCCACCACGAACGGCGCGCGAGTAAAAGTGTCGGTGGCGCCCACTAACTTCATAATTTCAATTTCTTCTCGGCGCGTGAAAATGGCTAAACGAATCGTATTGATAATGACAAAAACAGAAAGCGCCATAAAAGTCAGAGAAATAAGTAAGCCGAATTGGCGCGAGAAAGTCAAAATATTAAGAAGCCGTTTAATCACGGCCTGATTCTGCTGATAAGAAATAGTGCTGATTAAATGGCTATATTTTTCCGCCCCCAAAAAAGCGGCAATTTCTTCCAGTTGAGTCGGGTCTGTGGCTTTGATTTGTAAACTGCGAGGCAGGGGGTTATCTTCCGGAGTAACCAAACTTTTGATTCTTTCCTTCACCTTGCTCTGCTGCCAGATTTCCAAAGCCCTTTGCTTGGAAATATACTCTATCTGCTTAACATCCGACCGTAGCTCCAGTAAAGATTTTAATTCATTGATTTGTTCGTCCGTGGCTTCTTCCTTAAAATTAATGGTTAAATCAATTTTTTCTTTCACTTTGCCGACTGTGGTCTCAACCACCGAGTTTAGAATCAAAAAAACCGAAATGGTAAACAGGGTAATGGTCATCATAATAATGGCCATTAAAGAAAGCCAGCGGTTGCGCCAGAAATTGACCAGCCCTAATTTGAAAATGCGTTTAATGTTTACCCACATATTTTTTAGTAATTTAGTAATTCAGTAATTTAGAAATTTATATCAGGTATTTGCCCTCTTTCTGGTCTAAAATTATTTTGCCGTCTTTTAAGGAAACCACCCGTTTTTTAATGCGGTCCACCACGGCTTTATTGTGCGTTGCTAACAAGACGGTCGTGCCGTTAGTATTAATACGGCGCAGAATATCAATAATGTCCCAAGTAGTATGGGGGTCTAAATTGCCGGTGGGTTCATCAGCAATTAAAAGACGCGGCGAATTGGCAATGGCGCGGGCAATGGAAATGCGCTGTTTTTCTCCGCCGGAAAGAATGTCGGGATAATCATTACCCCTCTCCTTTAAACCCACTAATTCCAAAATTTTGGGCACTTTTCTTTTAATTTCCAGATTATCCACGCCCGCGGCTTCCAAGGCAAAAGCGACATTTTCAAAGACCGTTTTGTGGGGCAAAAGCTTGTAATCCTGAAACACCACGCCCACGCGGCGACGGTAAAAAGGAAGTTGACCAAAAGAAATCTGGCTGATATTAATCCCCCCCACCCAAATTTCGCCGGCAGTTGGTTTTTCCTCGCGAATCAGTAAACGCACTAAAGTAGATTTACCGGCCCCCGAAGGGCCCACCAAAGAAATAAACTCCCCCTTGTTAATTTTCAAATTAATATCTTTTAAGGCCTGAATCTTTCCATAGAATTTACTGACATTTATAAGTTCAATTAAAAAACGGGAATCCCTTCTTTCTCTTGGCTTGGCTGATTGTGCGTCCTTGAGCGTGGGTTTTTTAATACTCAAATTAATCGGGGACAACTTGCCTCTCCTTCTTATTCATTGTAAAAAAGAAAAATGAAATGGTCAAATTAAATCTATTTTAGCGCACCTTTTATCTCTTCCACCGCTTCAAAAGTTCGTTAAGGCCTAAAGTATTCAACACATCCTTTTTCTCCAGCCACCCCCTCCTCGCTTGAGCCACGCCGTAGCGCATTAATTTAAGGTGGGAGGTGTGATGGGAGTCAGTATTGATGATAAACTTACAGCCGAATTTCTGGGCTTCCATTATATAAACATCTTTAAGGTCTAAACGGTCGGGAAAAGCGTTAATCTCCAAAATTACTTTGTTTTTTGCCGCCTCGCGAAATACGGCTTCTAAATCAATCTCAATCTCATCGCGCCGACCCAAGAGCCGCGCCGAAGGATGCGCCAGAATATCCACATTCGGATTTCTAAGAGCGCTTAATACCCGCTTGGTCATTTTTTCCCGAGATTGTTCTAAAGACGAATGCACGGCGGCTATAACCACATCCAATTTTTCCAAAGTTTTATCTAAGTGGTCTAAACTGCCGTCCGCATTGATATTGACCTCTGTGCCGGCCAAAATTTTAATTCCCCCAATTTTTTTCTCCGCCTTTCTGATTTCTTCAATTTGTTTGAGAATTTTTTTCCCGTCCAAACCATGCGCAATGCTAAGCCCCTTGGAATGGTCAGTAATGGCAATGTATTGGTAACCCATTTTTTTGGCCTCTTTGGCCATTTCTTCAATAGTACTTTTGCCGTCGGTCCAATTGGTGTGCATTTGCAAGTCGCCTTTGATGTCTTTTTGTTGGATAAGATTAGGAAGATTGTGTTTCAGCGCGGCCTCAATTTCTCCCTGATTTTCGCGCAATTCCGGCGGTATCCAATCCATACCCAGTGTCTTATAGACCTCTTCTTCTGTGGAACACAAAATTAATTTTTCTTTTTTAAAAGTTTTAAGTTTTAAGTTGTAGTTTTGACTTTTAAGTTTTAAGTTTTGAGTTATTTTAATGCCGTGCTCGGAGACAGAAAAACCGCGCTTTTCCGCCCAAATTCTTAAGGCCACATTATGCTCTTTGGAACCGGTAAAATGCTGTAAGAGCGAACCGTATTTTTGACGGGGCAAAATTTCCAAATCCACTTGGATGCCTTCTTGATGCACGACCGTGGCTTTAGTATCTCCCTTGGCTAAAATTTCGGACCAAAAAGGCAATTTGACAAAAAATTCAATGGTTTCCCGGGGCTTTTTAGAAGCAGCGATGATATCAATATCACCCACGGTTTCTTTCCAGCGACGAAGAGAGCCGACAACGTCGGCTTTCCTAACTTCGGGACGGGATTTTAATTTTTCCACAATCTCGCGGGCAATGGGTTCGGCAAAAGGCAAAACCTTGCGTCCGCTGACTTTGCGCAAGACCGCAATACCCTTCAAAATTTTGGCAATGGATTTTTCTTTTAGATGGATACCAGAGAGTTTATCGGGTGAGATTTTTTGCAATTTTTTTTCCAAATCATCAATACTTTTGGTTTTCAGTTTTTGATAGAGGCGTTTCGCTAATTTAGGACCAATGCCGGGAATAGTGGTTATTTCCAATTCTCCTTTAGGGATTTTACCCTTGAGTTGTTCAAATTCCGCCAGCTTCCCTTTTTTCAAAAGTTCTTCCACGCGCTCGGCAATTCCCTGTCCAATGCCCGGGATTTTCATTAAACCCTTAAGTCCTTCTTTTTGATAAAGAGAAAAAACTTCTTCCGCGGCGAACTCAATAGACCGGGCGGCATTTTGAAAAGCGCGAATTTTAAACGAATCCGCTCCTTTTATTTCCAAAATATCTCCCATTTCCCTTAGGACCTTGGCAATCTCTGCATTTTCCATTCTTTCTATATTTTATCACCTCCCATGACAATGTTTGTATTTTAGCGGCTGGCCGTCTGGTTTAGTCGCGCCGCAAGGACAGGGCTGGTTGCGACCGGTTTTAGGATAAATGCTTCCCGGGGTCTGCTCTAAAACATTTCCTTTTTGGCGCACGGTTACTGCCACACCGCCCGTTGGTTGAGCAGAAGACGTAGACGCTTCCTTAACGGATGCTAATGGTACGGTCGTCTGTTGCCCAAAATCCTGGGGAGGGCGAGGGGTAGTCCCAGCCGCTGGCTCCAAGTGCAAAAGAATATCCACTAACTCCTGATTGATGCTGGTTTCCAAATACTGAAAAAGGTTATATGCCTCGTGTTTATATTCGGTTAAAGGGTCGTGCTGACCATAACCCCGAAGCCCTATCCCTTCCCGCAAAACCTCCATACTATTTAAGTGACGCACAAAATTACTGTCAATTACCCGAAGGTAAACAATTTTTATCACATTTGCCCACACTTCACTCCCAAGTCGCTCTTCTTTTTCCTTAAAAACTTTTTTGCCTTCCTCGTTAAACAGTTCCAAGACGCCCTCTTTCAACGCCCCGTTTTCCAAAACCGCCCTTCGTTTTTTATAGATATGAACGCGGTGTTTGTTCATCACATCATCATATTCCACCAAGTGTTTGCGAGTATCAAAATTATGCCCCTCCACCCGCTTTTGCGCGGATTCAATGGAACGGGAAACCAAAGAATGCTCAATGGGAAAATCCTCGGGCATCTTTAAGGTGGTCATCAAATTCTTCAAACGCTCTCCCCCAAACACGCGCATCAAATCGTCTTCCAAAGAAACATAAAACATTGAACTGCCCGGGTCTCCCTGCCGCCCGGAACGACCGCGCAGCTGGTTGTCAATTCTCCGGGCTTCGTGCCGCTCGGTGCCCAAGACATGAAGACCGCCTAAATTTTTAACTTCTTTCGCTTCATTGGCATCCGGCGGGTTGCCGCCCAAAACAATATCCACCCCTCTGCCCGCCATATTCGTGGCCACAGTCACCGCGCCCTTGCGGCCGGCTTGGGCAATAATGTGCGCCTCGCGCTCGTGGTTTTTGGCATTCAGGATTTCGTGCTTGACCCCGGCTTTCTTAAGAATTCCTGACAAATGCTCGTTTTTCTCAATAGAAATAGTGCCCACCAAAATGGGCTGGCCCTTTCCACTTCTCTCTTTAATTTCAGCCACAATGGCTTGAAACTTGGCGGCTTCGGTCTTGTAAATTTTGTCCGGTAAGTCCCGGCGAATCATTGGTTTGTGGGTGGGAATTGAAACCACATCCAAACCGTAGATTTTATAGAATTCCTCTTTCTCCGTGGCCGCGGTGCCGGTCATTCCGGATAATTTTTCATACAGCCGAAAGTAATTCTGAAAAGAAATCGTGGCTAAAGTGTCGGATTCCCGTTTTATCTCCACTCCTTCTTTGGCTTCAATGGCTTGATGCAAACCCTCGGAGTAACGCCGGCCCGGCAGCATCCGGCCGGTAAATTCATCCACAATGACAATCTCGCCTTCTTTAACCACATAATCGCGGTCTTTTTTGAACAAAACTTTAGCTTTCAGGGCTTCTTCCAAATGATGAACTAATTCAATGTGCTTGGGGTCATAGATATTGGCTAATCCCAAAAGCCCCTCCATTTTTTTCATACCCGCGTCGGTTAAAATCACGGAGCGCATTTTTTCATCTACTTGATAATCCTTTTCGGGCTGTAAATTGGGTACCAAAGCGGCGAATTTTTGATATAAGGCGGCGGATTCTTCTGCGGGCGCGGAAATAATCAAGGGCGTTCTGGCTTCATCAATTAAAATGGAATCAACTTCGTCAATAATGCCAAAAAAATGGCCGCGCTGGGACATTTGGGAAAAGTCATAGACCATATTGTCGCGCAGATAGTCAAAACCAAATTCATTGTTCGTGCCGTAAGTAATGTCGGCTTGGTAGGCCTCGCGGCGGGTAATGGGGACTAAATTTTTAACATCTAACATCGGGTTTTCTTCATCCGTCTGTTTGGAGTAAAGAAGCGACATATCATGCCCAATGGCCGCCACTTTTAAACCCAAGTAGTCGTAAATCGCGCCCATCCAGTCCGCGTCGCGACGGGCTAAGTAATCGTTCACGGTGACTAAATGGCAGCCCTTGCCAGATAGAGCATTCAAATACAAGGGCAAAGTGGCAACCAGTGTCTTTCCTTCACCGGTTTTCATTTCTGTGATTTTACCCTGATGAAGAATAATGCCGCCCATTAACTGCACATCAAAGTGGCGCTGATTAATGGTTCTTTTGGCGGCTTCCCTGACCGCGGCAAAGGCCTCGGGCAATAAATCGTCCAGGGTTTCGCCTTGAGAAAAACGCTCGCGAAACTGGCTGGTTTTCTCTTTGAGTTCCTGGCTCGTTAAACGCTCAAAATCCGGCTCCAGTGCGTTAATTTTCGCTGTAAGCGGCTTTAATTTGCCGAGTTCCTTTTGCGTGTTATCGCCAAAAAATTTATCCAAAAAACCCATAATTAGACCTCGGGTCTATTCTAACAGGAGTTGAGAAGAATTCAAAGACCTATCTTTTCAAAACCGGTATAAGGCACAAGCGCTTTGGGAACGCTGACGCTGCCATCTTTTTGCTGGTAATTCTCCAAAATCGCCACAATGGTGCGGCCCATGGCCATGGCTGTGGAGTTAAGAGTATGTACAAAAGAAGTTTTGCCGGCTTTGTCGCGATATTTAATGTTAAGTCGCCGGGCTTGGAAATCCGTGTCGTGAGAGGTGGAAACCAGTTCGCGGTATTCTTTTTGGGAAGGAAGCCAAACTTCCAAGTCGTACTTTTTGACATTGGGCGCACCCAATTCGCCAGCCGCGATGTTGACCAAGCGGTAAGGCAGTTTGAGGGCTTGGAAAATTTCCTCATTGATTTTGACTAATTTTTCAAATTCGGGCCAAGAATTTTGGGGCTGGGCAAACACGAACATTTCAATTTTATCAAACTGGTGCACCCGGAAAATACCACGCGTGTCCTTGCCGTAAGAACCTGCTTCGCGCCGAAAACAGGTAGAAAAACCAGTGTATTTCAGAGGCAAGTCCTTTTCCGCCAAAACCTCGTCCATATGCAAACCAGCCAGCGGCACTTCGGCGGTGCCGGCCAAGTACAAATCATCGTCGGCCATTTTGTAATATTCCACCCGCTCGGCCGGGAAAAACCCGGTGCCATACATTGCCTCCTCTTTAACCAAAACCGGCGGGAGCACGGGCGTAAAACCCTTTTTAACCAGCAAATCCCAAACAAAACGCCAAAGCGCCAATTCCAAAAGCGCTCCTTTGCCCTTCAAATAGCCAAAGCGGGAACCCGAAATCTTGGCCGCGGCTTTGGTGTCAATAATGCCCAATTTTTCGCCTAATTCCAAATGGTCTTTTGGTTTTCCCGCGAAGCCGGATCCCGCCCCGCGGGAGGATCTGGCTTTGCCAAAAAAACTGAATTTCAAAATCTTGCCCCATACTTTCACGGTTTGATTTTTTCCCAAAGGCGGCACATCGTCGGCTGGCAAGTTGGGGAGTTGATTTAGTTTTTCCAAAAGTTCCTCGCCTATTTTTTTCAACTGCGGCTCTAATCCCCGCAATTTTTCTTTAATTTTTCTTCCCGCGACCGCGCTTTGCTTAGTCAAAGAAAGTTTATTGCGCAAGGCGCGCAATTTTTCAATTTGTAAAATTAAAGCGCGGCGCTTTTCGTCCAATTTCAAAATTTCATCCAGAGCAAAAACTAAGTGCTTTTTACTTAGCGCTTTTTTAACCTTTTCTTTGTTTTGACGAATAAAATCTAAATCCAACATTCCTTTGTCTGGCTCCTTAGCATTAATTCCATCATTCTCTTATCGGCTTATCGGCCTACTTGCCCGCCGAAGCGTCATGCCAGAGGCAGATCCGCCTCTGGCGGAAAATCTATTTGGAGATTCCGTAAATACAGGATACTCCAAGAGATTGAGCGCAGGCGGGTCCTCTTATCTTAATCTTACCCCCTTTTGACCGCTTCCTGCAACCTTTTGACTAACCATTTTTTATCCAAAATCGCCAGAAACCAGCCCAGTTTGGGACCCTGTTCTTTACCTAAAACAACCTGATAAAAGGGCTGGAAGGTCTCTTTGGGGCTTAACCCTGAATTTTTGCCGGATTCGTAAATGAAATTGTGGAGTTTGACGGCTTCGATTTTGGTTTTTTGGAGATATTCGGCAATTTTGGCTAATAATCCTTTTTGAGAGGGGATTAGATTTAATTTTCTTTTTTAAATTTCTCTCTTTCAGGGGCAAATTTAGCCAACCAAACCAAAGAGCGGTCAACTTCTTCTTTCAAATAGGAAGGAGAAAAAACCGTTTTGGTCTGGCGCAAAATCCGCTTTATTTCATCTATTTTTCCGGCCGCGGCTTGAATGCTCACAATTAAATGCCGTAGCGGCAGAGGAAAATAATTCTTTTGGGCCAAAGAAATCCGCCAAAGCGCTGACTTGGGATTTTTGCGCCAGAGATTAAATAGCCCTTCGCCCAAAGAAAGCCAGTCCTTGGTCGGCTCAAACTCAATGTGCCTTTCGCGGTGAGAGCGGATAATGAAATAACGAATGAGAGTCGGAGACATAAACTTTAGAGCCGCGTCCACGGAAATAGCCGTGCCAGTGGAAGAGTGCATAGCGCCGGTTCCCCGAAGCATTATTCTCTCGTACGAAACAGAGTAAGGCGCGGGATAACGAAAAATTTTTTCCGCGATTTCTTTACCGCTTTCATACGAGCCGCCCGCCGAGGCGTGGTCTTTACCCATTGGTTCAATATTAACTTTTAAGACCTTCCAACGCGCCGGCCAGTCCACTCGCCAAGACAATTTACCCTGTCCCTTGCTGAAATCCGCCCAACCCGTTTTTCCGCAAGATTGGCAAAGGTATTTAACCTTATTTTTAGCTAACAAGACGGTCGTAACTTTAGTAGATGAAATTTTCTGACACTTTTGACAAAGGGGTAAAAAAGGCGACCAATCCGCTGGAATCTGGCGGTTAGTGATTTTTTCTAAAATCTTCGCAATTTCCTCTTTTTTTTGCAGGGCGGCCTTGATTACTCTTGTCATCTTACCCGAACCATAAAGATTAGAAGCCAAAACCACTTTGGGCTTGATGTCTAATTTTTTTAATGACAAAAGAAAGGGCTTTAGAAAATATTGCGAATAATTACCCCTGCCTTCAGGCGCAGGGATTAAAAAATAGGGAGAGCCGATATATTTTTCGTATTTTTGAGACAAAAAAGGATAGACCTTGCGCAAAGGGTCAAAATCATCAACCACAAAAAGAAAAGAAACTTTCTTCCTCTTCTCCCTTAAAAGCTTAACGATTACATCGCCAGTCAAAGTTTCTCTAAGATTACCCAAATGAATAGGCCCCGAGGTGGTAATCCCCGTAGCTAAAACAAAGGGTGCCTTTTTTTTCTTTAATAAATCGCGAGCCACGGTCTCGCCCCAAAAATCTCCCATAGTTCCATTTTAGCACGAAGTGCTAAATCAAGGTTCTCCTCGCGAAGCGAGGAGGTTCTTATTTTAGCACGAAGTGCTAAATCAAGGTTCTGCCGAGCGATAGCGAGGCAGGTTCTTCTTTTAGCACGAATTTTAGACCCTGACGGAGCGGTTGAAACGACTTCTTTTGATTTTGGCGGTCAAATCCAAAATCCGTCCTTCTATAAAGGACTGCCTTTCGCGCGCGTCCTGATACTCGGCGTTCTCGGAAAGGTCGCCGAATTCACGGGCTTGGGCAATGCGCTCAATCACGACCGGCCGCTCCACTTCCTTCAAACGTTTCAGTTCGGCCTCTAATTTTGCCAGTTCTTCTGGCGAGAGGATTATTTTGTTAATCATTTATTTCATACTTTATCATACTTTATGGGAAAAAGTGAAAAAAAAGAGCCCAAAATTTATTAGGGACTTTTAATTCTAAACTATGCTTAAATTTTTGTCAAGCCCCACACCAGAATCCTGCGTAGCAGGATAAACTCTGTTCGGTGCGGGGCGCCGACCCCGTATAGACCGCACTGTTAGTAGAGGACGAAGTCCCTTTAACAGTAAGGTTTTGTACGGGGTCAAGGACTTAAAAGCCAGGAGTTTTCCACAGCTAAATATTCTTCAATGATTTTTTTGAAAATCGGCACCGCCGTGCTATGGCCTTCGCCGCCGCCTTCCACCATTACCAATAAAAGCATTTTAGGGTCATTATAGGGCGCAAAACCAGCAAACCACGCGTGGGTTTTGTCGCTGCCGGGAAACTGGGCTGTGCCGGTTTTACCCGCCACCTCTATTTTCAAATCCGCCAATTGCCGGGCCGAGCCAGATAGAACGGTCTCTCGCATCCCCTCGCGCACAACTTCTATGTTTTTCTTTTGAATAAAATTTTCGCGAAGCACTTCTTTTTGTATTTCCCAAATCACCTTTCCTTCATTATCTTCCACGCGGCGAAGAACCTCGGGCTTCAAAAGCTCACCTCCATTGGCAATAGCAGTTAAAGCATTAGCTAACTGTAAAGGAGTAATTAAAAGGTCTCCCTGGCCAATACCTAAATGGTAAGTGTCGCCCAAAAACCAATTCTCTTTCTTGACTCTTTTTTTCCATTCCGGCGTGGGCACCAAGCCCTCTTTTTCATTGCCTATGTCAATGCCGGTTATTTTCCCCAAGCCAAATTTTTGAAAATAATCCGCCAAACGGTTTATGCCCAAACCCCGAATTCTATCATAGCCGCCGGCAACGGCGTAAAAGAAAACATTGGAGGACTGACTAATGGCTTTTTTAACATCTACTGTGCCGTGCTCTTTCCAGTCCGGAAAAACAAAATCCCCGACTTTAATTTCCGCGGGCGCGTAAAAATTAGTATTTTCGGAAATAACTCCTTCCTCCAAAGCCGCAGCCGCGATTAAGGGCTTAATGGTGGAACCGGAAGGATAAAGCCCGGAAGTAACGCGGTTGACCAAGGGTTCTCGCTCATCTTTTAAAAGTTTTTTCAGCGCCTCATTTTCCCGCTCAAAAAAAAGATTATTGTCAAAAGTAGGAAGCGATACTAAAGCCAAGACCCCACCGTCGCGCGGGTCAAGAGCCACGGCTGTGGCGGCTTTGCTTTGGGCTTTCTCCATCCCCTCTGATAAGGCATTGAAAATAATTTTCTGGAGCCGGAAATCCAGATTCAAAATTAAATTCTTACCCGGTTCTGGCGGCACTTCAGCCAAAGCCCTCACCGCCCGGCCTTTCGCATCCACTTCCATTTGGGAACGGCCGCTTTGACCCTTGAGCCAGTCATCATACTTACCCTCCAAACCGGTTTTGCCGAGCCAACTGGCTAAAGAAATACTTGGGTCTTTTTTCAAGTCCTCTTCGCCTGCTTTGCCCAAATAGCCCAATATATGTGCTAAACCGCCGGTCGTTTCATAGCTTCGACGCGGTGAGCTTACTAAGTCCACGGCCGTATCGTTAGTTAGAGAGGTTTTCCAAAAAAGATATTTTTCCGGGTCAATATTTTCCGCCAACACCACTTCTTGCGGCAAATTTTTACCAAAAGAAAAATAGGGTTCTAATTTCTCGGGTGGAAGCCCAAAATCCTGCTTTGTTTTTTCCAAAACCGCCCGGCGTTCCTCTTTATTAAAGGGCAATTCCGCCGGATAAAGCACTAAAGAAAAAGTTGGAGTATTTTTGACCAAAGTCGCTCCAAAACGATCCTCAATCAAGCCGCGCGGCGGCGGCACAAAGCGCGTTCTTAACCGGTTGCCTTCGGAAATCAAACGATACTGCGGCATTTTAATCACGGTTAAATTAATCAAGCGCAAAAGCAAAAAACCGAAAAAAATTAGAATCAAAATCCAGATAACAGGCAAGTGAAAAAGCGCTCTGTCTTCTTCTTCGGCCTCCACAAAATTCTCAATTTCTTCATTCATTAGGACTTATCTCTACTTTAAGGCCCTTGGCGGCTGCGTATTTTTCCAAAAAAGTCCGGCTTAAAAAATATAACCCCTCACCGACAAAAGACAGATAAAAAGCCGAGAGCAAAACTGCCTTGAAAGAATAACGGGAAAGAAAAAGAAAGTCAAAAAAGGAAAGCAGAAAACCAGCCAGAAAATAAAGCAGAAACGCGGCTAACCAAGCGGGCTTGAAAAACTCCTTTTGCCAAAGATATTGAACTAAAAAGCCAATCACTAAAAAAGAAAGAGTAAAAAAACCAAAGAAAAAACCGGAAATCAAATCCAGAAAAATACCCAGCAAGGGCAGGAACCAAAAAAAAAGTTTTTCCTCTTTCAACCAGAGCAGCCAGAGAGAAAAAAGTAAAGGCAAACTTAAGGTGGCGCCGAAAATAGCCAAGTGCGGCGCCACAGAAACCTGCAGGATTAAAATGAGCCAGAAAATTAAAATAAAAGCAATAGTTTTCATAGCCAAATAGTAACCACTTCCAAGCGATTTAGATTAAAGGGTTGCTTTAAGGAAAGTGTTTGAAAAATAGCGGCTTTTTCTTTTTCCACTTTTTCCACTTTGCCGATTAAAATGCCTTCCGGATAACGGCCGCCCACATTGGAAGTAAACACAAATTCCCCTTCTTCAACCGCGGCATCCGCTGGCACATCCTCCACCACCAGCCCTGAAAGAGTGGCGGCTAAAAGTCCTTTCTCTCGACTTTTTTCCAAAACCACGGGCAGACGCAAATTCGGATTGGAAATCAGCCAAGCCACGCTTTGACTGTACATTATCTCTTTAACTTCAGCGACTAAATATCCCTGAAAAGTCACAAGCGAACCCACTTTAATATTTTGCTTTGAACCATTGTCCAACACCAAATAGCCAAACGAACCCAAGGGCGAACGGCCGATTACTTTACTCAAGCGGTAATCTTTTTTGAGGGTGGCGGACAAGGCCTCTTCGTCTTCCAAAAGTTTGACCTTTGAAAGCAGTTGGCGCTGGTAAGCGACTTCGGCTTCCAAAGATATATTTTTTTCTTTTAATTTTTGATTTTCCGAGGCAATAGAAGAAAGGGAAGAAAAAATCTGGCCCCATTCATCTATTTTCTGCCACGCGCTCTCTATTTTTTCGGCGGTTTTGAAAATAGGCAGGGATAAAATGGTTTTAGGCCAAAAAAGAAGACCTCTTTTGTCAAGCCAGAAAAGAAAAACGCTAATGACAAAAAAAATGATAAAAAGACGAAGTTTGGGCATTGAAAAAACTTTCAATAATTATGGCGGGAGGTTGGCAAATGGCGACAGAAGGCATTAGAGAGTAATATCCGATTAAGAAAATTCTTAAATTACTCAATTACTGAATTACTAAATAAATTCCTTAATTTAGGAATTTAGTTATTAAGGAATTTAGAAATTTATTTTATCGGCTTATCTGGCATACTCTGTCGGCAGTAAGATATTTTTCAAACTATTTAAATCCTCCAAAACCAAGCCGCAACCGCGCACCACGCAGGTTAAGGGGTCTTCGGCAATTATGGTTTGAATCTGGACGCTCTGTGCCACTAACTGGTCCAAACCTGAAAGCAAAGCCCCGCCGCCAGCCAAGACAACGCCTTTTTGCATAATATCCGAAACCAATTCCGGCGGCGTTTCTTCAATCGTATCCTTAATAGCATCCACAATGGTTTTTACGGAACGGGAGATGGCTTCTTTGATTTGATGATTAGAAACCGTAATTTCTTTAGGCAAGCCAGTAACCAAATCGCGGCCCCTAAGGGGCATTTCGCGAATTTGATTATCCATAATCACGGCTTGAGCAAGATTGATTTTGATTTCTTCGGCCGCCCGGGGTCCCACTAACAAATTAAAATGGTCGCGGGCAAAATTGATGATATCCTGGTCCATTTCGTCGCCGGCAATCCTGACGGAGCGGGAAGCCACAATGCCGCCCAGAGAAATAACCGCCACCTCCGTGGTGCCGCCGCCGATATCCACAATCATACTGCCCGCCGCCTCCTGCACTGGCAGGCGCGCGCCCACAGCCGCGGCCAAGGGTTCTTCAATTAAATAAACCTCTGAAGCACCGGCGCTTAATGCCGCTTCCTCCACAGCGCGGCGCTCCACTTCGGTCACGCCATAAGGAATGCCCACGACCACACGCGGTCGGGGAAAAAGCGAAAACCTTTCCTGATGCACGCGCTCAATAAAATAGCGCAGCATTTGCTGGGTGATTTCAAAATCCGAAACCACGCCGTCCACCAAAGGCCGCGTGGCCACAATGTAAGCCGGAGTCCTGCCCACCATGCGGCGGGCCTCTTCGCCAATGGCTAAAACCTGTTTGGTACGCAGGTTTATAGCTACTACAGACGGCTCGTTAATGACTGTGCCCCGGCCTTTGACATACACCAAAGTATTGGCTGTGCCCAAATCAATGCCAATGTCGTGTGAAAAAAGCGAAAAAAGACGATTTAACATTGTCTATTCACACTATACTGACAAAAAGAGAAAAATCAACTACTATAAATCACAGAGCCCCTAAAGAAAAATTAAGGAATGCAACGTTAGAATGAACTCATTTCATGCTACAATAAAAAGATATGTGCTCACAGTTTTTTGAGATTGAAGGCGGTCATCCGCTCAAGGGAGAAGTAACGGTTTCCGGGGCCAAAAACGCGGCCAACAAAATGTTAGTCGCTTCTATGCTCTCTGCAAAAGAGTCGGTTTTCGCCAATGTGCCGGATATTGGCGAGGTGGACATTGCCAAGGAGTTAGTCGGTCTTGCCGGCGCTAAAATCAGAGAAAAAGGCAACCATAAACTGACCATCCAAACCCACCAAATCCGCCAAAACACCGTGCCCGAGGACCCGGAGCAAAGAAGTCGCCTGCCTATTTTAATGTTAGGGCCCCTGCTTCACCGCGCTGGCGAAGCGATTTTGCCTATGGATAGCGGCGGGGACCGCATTGGCAAACGACCTATTAACTTTCATTTAAGCGGCTTTCGCGCCATGGGCACTAAAATCACCTCCAAAAACGGGGTCTATCATCTCAAAGCCAAAAAATTAAAAGGCGCTAAAATCAATTTGCCCTATCCTTCGGTGATGACCACGGAAAATCTGATTATTGCCGCTTCTTTAGCCCAAGGGGTTACGATTATTAAAAATGCGGCCCTAGAGCCAGAAATTATGGACTTAATCAAAATGCTTCAGAATATGGGCGCGATTATTGAGGTTAACGCCAATCGGCGGATTGCCGTGGAAGGGGTCAAAAAACTGCACGGGGTAGCGCACACTGTTTTACCGGACCGCATTGAAGCCGGCTCTTTAGCTTCAGCTGCCGTGGCTTTAAGCGGCGATGTTTTTATCAAAGGCGCGGTGCAGGAGCACTTGATTACTTTCCTAAACGCCTTACGCCGCTTAGGCGGATTTTTTGAAGCCCAAAAAGACGGCATTCGCTTTAAAAAAACCAACTCCCTTTCAGCCATTACTTTGGAAACCGAGGCCTACCCCGGTTTTCCCACGGACTTACAGCAGCCCTTTGCGGTTTTACTGACCCAAGCCAAAGGGGTTTCAATTATTCACGAAACGGTCTACGAATCCCGCTTTGGCTATACTTCTGAATTGGTCAAGATGGGCGCTAAAATCGCGCTTAACCAAAAATGCTTAGGTGAAATTCCCTGCCGCTTCAAAACCAAAAAATATAAACACAGCGCGGTCATCACCGGCCCTACTCCGCTCAAAGCCACGACTATTAATGTGCCGGACTTGCGCGCCGGTTTTTCTTATGTGATTGCGGCTTTAATCGCTCAAGGTAAATCTAAGATATTAGGCGTGGAAAACATTGACCGCGGCTACGAAAGAATTGACGACAAATTGAAAAAATTAGGGGCGAAAATCACCCGGAAATCTCTTTAGCGTACTTTTTCTTATTCTGGTTGTGCTCAGCTTCGGTCTTAGAATAAATCGTACTGCCGTCTTTGAGATGGAAAAAATAAAAATAGGGCACAGCCGCGGGCTTTATTGCGGCTTCTAAACTTGATAAACCCGGATTGGCAATCGGACCGGGCGGCAGACCTTTGTTTAGATAAGTGATGTAAGACGACTTCACGACCGTGTAATCGGCTTTGGTAATCGGTTCCCAATTTCCCTTACCATACTGCACTGTTGGGTCGGCTTCCAAAAACATATTTTTCTGAAGGCGGTTTTGAAACACGCCGGCGATTTTCGCCCGGTCTTCATCTTTCTTGGCCTCCCTTTCCACAATGGAGGCCAAAATAACCTGCTCGCGGCTGGGCTTGAGCGCCGCGGTGCGCGCGCTAAAATTTTCCTCCATTTTACTGACAACCTCCTCCACCATGGCTTTAGCTTTGAAGCGATAAGTGTCGGGAAACAAAAAACCCTCCTTTTCTCTGGCTTTTTCTTCCCACTCTTCTTTTTTTAAGACCCCCTCTCGCTCTAAAACCTCGCCAATCTGCCAAAAAGAAAATCCCTCGGGAATGGTAATCCTTTTTTCCGCCACCAAACCCCTGTTTAAGTAAGCGGCAATCTGGGCAAAATTCCAATTTTGGTCTAAATAATAAAGACCGGTTTTGAGTTTGTAATTCTTAAAAGTGGTGTATAAAATAAAGGGCCAAGTGGCGGGTAAAAATTTTTTGTCTTTTAAGTTCTGGGCAATTTGGAAGACCGTCTCGCTTTTTTTAACTTCAAAGAAAAATTCGGTTTTAGAACCTTGAGCTTGAAATGGTTTGAAAAAAGCCAAGAGAAAAATGGAAGATAAAAGCGCTAAAATAGCCAAACCAAATACTAAAACCAGCTTGGTCTTGGCTCTCAAGATTTTCCCTCCCTTTTCAAAACCGTGTGCTCCAAGTACTGCTGCAAGATAAGTTTGGCGGAAAGGGAATTAACCCGATTTTTGAGATTTTCGTCTTTCACCCCTTCGTCTTTCAAAATTTCCTCGGCTTCAAAAGAGGTTAGGGTCTCATCTTCTAAAAACAGCGGCAAATTAAGGGCCTCAAGTTCCTTGGCAAAAGTTCTCACTTTCCGGGCCTGTTCTCCTTCGTTTTGATTGGCTTCCCTTGGCAATCCCAAAATGATTTTTTCAACATTTTCTTCCTGACAAATTTTGCCGATTTCCGCCACTAATTCTTTTATGCCCTGATTTTCCAAAACTTTGTATTCCGACGCCAAAAATTCGGAATGCGAAATCGCCAGCCCGACTCTTTTGTCGCCAAAATCAATACCCAATAAACTCATTATGAACTCCTTACTCTGTCTTAATTTCTAACTTAATGCGAGCAGAAAGTAAAGGCAGGCGCTTTAAGTTGCCCGGAAAAGCAATGATTTCAAAACTGGAAAGTTCGCCCAAAGAGAAAAGATATTCTTTGGCCTTATCTTTACTTTTGGCTTTGAGGTTCTTCTTGATTGCCGCTGCATCCAACTTGCTGGCCATTTTGGTTTTCACGGCTCCTTCTAATTTTAATTCGCCTTTTTCCAAATCCAAACCAGCCACTTGAGTGGCCACTTCGTCCTGTTCGGAAAGCACCAACATTTTATTGTTGGGCAATTTTTGCTCCAGAAGAAAAACAATTAAGCGGCGGTAAATGTCTTCTTCAAAAACAATGCCTTTAGTTTTGACTTTCATTTTGAGCTTGAACTTACTGGTTTCCGCATTTTCTTTCTGGTCAAATTCCTTAAATTCAATCTTGGATTCAAACGCGCCCTCCAAAACACGCGCGTTTTTCTCGGTATCGGCAATCTCCTGATGCAACTGGCTTACAAGCTCGTCAAATAAGGTCTGCGAAACATTATCCTGGTCCGTCTTGGTTAAAATGGCGACTTCCCGAGTGGTACCGCCGGTCATCGGCCCGCCTTTAGCCGTAATTTTATCTAAACTGTTGACCGAATAATTGCTGACAGCCAAATTATACTTACTACCGCCTTCTTTAGCCGCGACTTCTGTTTTAATTGTGCCGGATACTTTATCGCCCGCGGCGTTCAAGGTGGCTTTTGGCACGATCACGGTCGTGGTATTAGTAAAAACTAATCCGCTATCATTTTCCTTAAACTCCGTACCCTCGTTAATTACTTGGTCCACGCCCGTCTCGTTGGTAACCGTGAGAGTGCCTTTGGCTTTTTCACCCACCTCTTTCTTGCCTGTGGTTTTAAATTCCGAGTCCTTTTCCAATTCTTTTTCCACGGCTTTACCCTTGAGAAGCGCTGTGCTGAAATCATTGTCAGAAACCTGGGTATCGACGCGGATTTGCAATTTTTCATCCAAGGGCTCGGATTTAATCGCCAAAGTTATTTTGGCCGAAGGCACAAAAAGAATAACCGCCAAAGCCATAATTAAAAACAAAATGAAAACAAAAATTAAGCGCTTTTTACTGCGCTTGGGTTTTATCAGCGGACGAGAAGGCGGCTCGGCTTCAAGGGGTTTTTGAGTAGAAATCTGGTAGTGATGCACCGGCACCTCCGGCTCCTCATCTTTTTCCCGAGCCGTAAGGTCAAGTTCAATGGTTTCTTCCACTGGAGGAGGAATTTTTTCCGGCACAAAGGTAGGATGCGGCGCTTTCAAATCCTCGTAAACAGGAACGCCCACTTGCGAGGCTAGATGCTGACCCACTTTGTCTGTGGTGACCAAAGCCAAGGTTAACTGATTTTTGGCGGCTTCGTTTTTCAAAATTTTCAAGTTGACAATGCTTTGTAAAAGAAGCGCGCCCTTGGGCACCACTAACATCAAGGGTTTTTTTTCGTGCTGGCGCAATTTTTCCACGACTTCGCTGATTTCGGTGTCGCCTTCTAAATAAATGATTTCTTTTTCGTCCATAGATTCTCCTTGCTTAATAGCGGGTTTAGTTGGCATTTGGCTTCGAAACACGCGGCGGTCGCCCCGGCGAGGCGACCTTGCTTGATTTCCTCGGCCTCGCTCCTCCGCCTTCGCTAAAGCTTCGGCGGAGACCATGCCCGCTCGGCCTGCGGGCAGTTTCTTCGCTCAAATGCCAACCACCCGCCTTCCGAAACCTATCCGCTCTTTACTGGATAATCTCTGCCTCCTACGACTTTAAGCTTTGCACAATACTTTTTAATAAACTGTCCATTAAAGACGGCTTGCCCACCAAGTCCAGAGAAAGGTTGGCTAAACAAAGCGGAGTGATGTCGGCTGGCTCTGTCAACTTTTCGGTTTGGTCGTGAATTTTAGCCACATCCGCGGGCTGGATAAACTGCACTACCGGTTTTTTGGCAAAAGGCAGTTTCCGGCTGAAAGATTTCTGACGCAAAACCCCGGCAATTTCCGGCAAAGAAGAACCGCCGCCGCAAAGCAAAATACGCGAGGGTAAAAGTTCTAATTTGCTCGTGGTTTGCAGTTCTTCTAAGGTTAATTCTACACCGGAAAACCAGACATCGCAATCCACGGCCAAAACCTCGGCCACTTTCTTCTGACGTAACTCCGCCAATTCCCCGCGCGAGTATTTTAATTTCAATTCTTCGGCTTCTTCAAAAGAAACGCCAAAAACCTGCGCCAAACGTTTGGTGAACGCCCGGCCACCCAAAGCAAACATCTTGGTGCCGGCCACACCGCCTTGAGAGACCACCGCCACATCCGTGGTGCCGCCGCCAATGTCCATAGTAATCACGGAAAAATCCGTGGCCTTTTCCTCGGAAACCGCGCGTGCCACGGCGTAGGGTTCCGCGGCAATGGCCAAAAGGTCTAATTCCAAAGAAGAAGCAATGGTTTGAAGCGCCCCTAAATGGACAATGGGAGCAAAAGCGTTAAAAACCCCTACTACCACTTCCTTCCCCTGAAAACCCAAGGGGTTGGTCACTTTATAGCCGTCAATCCTGACATCCACTACCGCGGCATTAACTAAGCGCACTTCAATTTCCGAGAGCCCGGTTTCAAAAGCGAGCACCGAGCGCGCCCTCTCAAAAGCCCGGCGCTGAACTTTAGCAATAATCTCTTTTAACTCTTCATAAGTAATTTTAGCCACGGGTTTTTCGCGCAGATAACGAATCGTGGTGGTGGTGCCTTTAACCAGTTCGCCGGCAATGCCCATAATCACCTGTTCAGGCAGAAAGCCGGCTTGGGCCGCGGCTTGTTCCAGGGACTTTTCGGCATTTTCAATCACGCCGGAAATGTCAGTCACCGCGCCGCCCTGCATATCGGAAAGCCGCTGCCTTTGCCTGCCCACTCCCAAAACCACGCCCTCCCTTCCCTCTACCTTAAAAATCAGGGACTTGACAAATTCCGTGCCAATATCCAAGGCAATGGCGGAATTATATTCCAGCTGGGCTTGCGGCGATTTTTGAAAAATATTGGAAAGAAAACCCATATCCCTCCTATTATACCACTTTCGCTTTAATTCTCCTGACTCCCGAAGCCGAGGATTTTTCGGAAATAATTTTGAATTTACCCAGTTCGCCGGTGCGTTTAATATGGGGGCCGCCGCAAAGTTCCTTGGAAAAATTGCCGATGCTGTACTGGGTGACGGTTTTGCCGTACTTGGGCAAAAACAAAGCCATTGCCCCTTCTTTTTTAGCTTGCGCCACGGTCGTCTCTTTAGTAACCACGGACAAATTTTCCTTAATTTTCTGGTTGACAATCTGTTCGATTTTTTTAATTTCTTTGTCGGTTAATTTTTGGGGGTGGGCAAAGTCAAAACGTAGGACCTCGCCGGTAATATCCTGACCGCGCTGGAGCGCGTGTCCGCCCAAAACAATCTGCAAGGCCCTGTGAAGAAGATGAACCGCGGTGTGAAGTTTGGGGTTGGCCACACCGGTTTTAGCCGGCGCAGCGGCTCTAGCTTTAGCGCGCTGTTTTTCTAATTCTAATTCAAATTCTTTTTTGTCAATTCTAATCTTCTTTTTTTTCGCCAACTCCTCGGTTAATTCCAAAGGGAAACCAAAAGTGTCGTAAAGATAAAAAGCGGTTTTTCCGGAAACGGCTTTTAATTTTTCAAACTCTTTTAGCCCTTTGTCCAAGGTCTTGGAAAAACGTTCCTCCTCTTCTGATAAGGTCGCCAAAATTTTCTTCTGATTTTTTTTCAAAAAAGGATAGCCGTTTCCTAAATTGACGACCGTGCATTGAGCTAACTTTCCCAGAAAACTTTCTTTGATACCTAACAGACGACCGTGGACCAAGATACGGCGAATCAAGCGGCGCAAAACATAACCCTGCTCTTTATTGGAAGGCGTCAGGCCTTCGGCAGTCAAAAAAACAATCCCCCGAATATGGTCGGCTAAAATTCTTTCACTGCGGCTTATCCTCCTATCTTCATATCCTCTTATTGTTTTAATAATCGGCTGATGTAAATCCGTCTCGTAAACCGTTTTTTTGTTTTGTCCCGCGAAGCGAGATCTGGCTTCGCCAGATAAAACCACGGCCAGCCGCTCCAAACCCATTCCCGTGTCCACACCCTGGTATTTCAGAGGAGTCAATTTTTTTTTGTCATCGCAATAATATTCATTAAAAACCAGATTCCAAATTTCCAAATTGTCCACATAAATTTCCGTGGTTGGCCCGCAGGGACCCTCGTTTCCCACCGGACCCCAAAAATTATCCTTTCTGCCCGCTAATTTGATTTTTCTTTCAGGAAGCCCAATTTTCTGCCAGAGCCGGATGGACTCTTTATCTTTGGGCACTTCTTTATCGCCTTTAAAAACCGAAATAGAAATTCTCTTGGGATTAATCTTTAATTCCTTGGTCACAAACTCAAAGGATAATTTTATGGCTTCCTCCTTGAAATAATCTCCGAAGGAAAAATTACCCAACATCTCAAAAAAAGTCAGGTGTGAACTATCTCCCACCAAATCAATGTCGGAAGTCCGAAAAGTGGGTTGCGCGGTGACCACTTTTTTGGCTGGCGCCTTGCTTGGGTCAAGATAATACTCCCTAAACTGCTGCATACCGGCGGTGGTGAACAAAACCGTGGGGTCGTCCACGATTAAAGGAGCGGGCGGCAGAACCTTGTGCCCATTTTTCTTAAAAAAATCCAGAAACATTTGGCGGATAATCCGGGATTTCATTTTAGAACAAAACCGTATTCAAAATATCTTTAAGCGGTTTTTGCCAGATTGAAGAAGGCAGAGTGACCGGGGGAAGGGGGGCGGGAGCGACTGGAGTAGGAGAAATAGTAGTTGGAGTAAGCGGCGCGGCTCCTTCCACTGATTTTAGGCGGTCACTATAAACCTTGGCGTACATTTCCTGCGCGGATTTGACATTGTTAATGAAAAAATAGGTCTCGCGCGGTATAAGATTATAATTGCCGCTTTCCTTTAGCCGGTTCGCGGCCGCGCCGCCGCCGTTGTAAGCCGCTAACACCAAATCAAGGGAACCATAGGAATCATAAAGAGTGCGCAAATAAGAAGTGCCAAAACGAATGTTGGTCACCGGGTCAAAAAGCAAGTCCGCGGAAAAGTTGGTTACCCCCAAGCGTTTGGCAATACCCGCGCCTGTGCCCGGCACAATCTGCATCAAGCCGCGCGCACCGGCGCGCGAAACCGATGTCTCATGAAACCGGCTTTCGCGGAAAATGACCGCGGCAATTAAAGTGGGGTCAATGCCAAACTCGCTCGCTGAGCGGTTAATCACCTCTTCGTGCTCCAGCGGATAAACCGCCTCGCCCCAAATCTCGGGAAAAAATCTATAAAAAATCAAACCGCCAAGGGTAACAACCAAAATAATTGAAAAAATAATCACTCGTTTTCGCATAATCTAATTTACCCCGAGTAAAACCGAGGGGTTAATTCCATAATAGAGGATTTTGCGAGGATTGTCTAATTGGGAGGACTATTTAGCCCGCCCCGCGATGACGCTCTAACGCGATTGAATGTAATTCAATAACCCAGAAGGAATTTTACGGGGCCTGCCCCGTGACAGCGCACGGCGTGACAGAATGAAATTCCGTAAGCCAGTAAGCTGTTTTACGGGGTGAATTGGAAGGTGGAGAGGATTTGGTTATCAGTAGCATCTAATCCTGCCTTACCCTCCCTATTACCAAACAGTATTTCATAGATATGCCCGTCTTTTTCTAAAACAATAACGTAGTAACTGCCGAACCCTCCCTCGCTGAATTCGTAGGCCTTCTGACCAGCAAAGCTAATTTCTTTCTGATTGGAGTTGGCTATATCATAAACTAAATCGGTAAAAGTCTTATATATTTTAGGGTTATTACCATCTGCTGCTGTTAAATTGTCATAATAATAGAGGGTTATGTCTCTCATATAACCTTCGCTATACATTTTACCGATTTTAATCTTGTTTTCTATCCTAGCATTCTTGGGGCTATTGAGCGTAACTGCTTCGAGTATGGAATTATCTATTATCCAGTCTTTCGGGTATTTGATGGTGTAAGCATATTTTTCATTTGCATACGTCTTCCAGTCAGCTGTCTGATTAGTACTTTTGCTCTTTGATGACCAATACCACCCTCCAATACCTAAAACCAAAAGCATCAAAATTGCTAACAAAGTT
>CAZKOU010000001.1:13059-48478 GCA_964554505.1 uncultured Candidatus Saccharibacteria bacterium | reverse complement strand
ATTTTTTTGGTCAACGGAGATTATAAAATAGAATATTTTTTGAGGGGAGAGGGAGTAATTTTTTTAGACGTGGTTTCCTCTCGCGCTCAGAAAGTATTAGCTTCGCAGAACGTAGAGATTTTCGGCGATAATATCTCGAGAGAAGAATTATTTTTTACCACAAGCGGCGGTTTAGATCATGAGTTTCGTGCTTTTTCTCAAAGCAAGGACGAAATTTGTCTTTCCGGTTTAAAATTAGATGTCTTAAAAAGGGACTGGCAATCGTTTATTTTTACTTTGCCAGCGAGATTAGGGCGTCTTATTTATTTTTGGATTTTTCATTCCAATGTCTAAGAAAACACTGGTCATCATCCCCACCTACAATGAGCGGGAGAATATAGAAAAAATTATTCAAGCGGTTTTGCGTCAAGGCGATGACCTTAATATTTTAGTAGTGGACGATAATTCGCCGGATGGGACCGGTAAGTTTGTTGAGACGGAGGCGAAAGGAAATCATAAGGTTTTTTTATTGAATCGCGAAAAAAAAGAGGGCTTGGGCAAGGCCTATGGGGCGGGTTTTGAATGGGCGTTAAAGCGTGGTTACGATTTTGTGATTTCCATGGACGCGGACTTTTCGCACAATCCGGCGGATATTCTCCGCCTGCTCAATGTTGACTCTAAAATTGACTTGGTGATTGGCTCGCGTTACATCAAAGGGGGGAGAGTAGAGGGTTGGGATTTTAAGCGGCTTATCAATAGCCGTGGGGCTAATTTTGTAACGCGTTTTCTTTTGGGATTGAAGCCGAAAGATGCCACTGCGGGCTTTAAGCGCTACTCTAAAAGATTTTTAGAGCATCTCGCTTTGCAAAAATTAGAATCCAGCGGTTATGCTTTTCAAGTGGAAACCGTCTATCAAGCGCAAAATAATGGTTTTTTAGTGCAGGAAATTCCCATTATTTTTACTGACAGGCATTTGGGAGAGTCAAAGATTGCCGGCGAACTTTGGCGCTCGGCTAAAATAGTGCTTAAATTAGCAGCGCGCCGAAAAGGCATCAGACAATTTATTAAGTTCGGTTTAGTGGGAGCGTTTAACGCTATTTTAGATTTTGGCGCTTTGAATATATTGGTTTTGGTTTTTCATTTAAATGTTTATCTGGCTGGCGCGCTCTCATTAACCCTCGCTTTAACCAGTAGTTTTTACTGGAATCGCCGATTTACTTTTCGTTCCAATTCTCCTAAGGTAGCAAAAGAATATGTGAAATTTACTATCATTAATGGTTTAGGCGCTTTTTTTAACTTTCTTATCTATTCTGCCTTTATTCGTTATTTGGGTTTTTGGTATAATCTCGCCAAGGCCTTGGCGGTTTTGATTACCATGTTTTGGAATTTTTTGGGTAGTAAATATTGGGTTTTTCGGAAATGATTAATTTGATTTTGTTTTTAGCTTTTGCCTGGCGGTTTGCCACATTGGGAATGCGTCCCTTTGACGGTGACGAAGGGGCAATGATTTTAATTGGGCAGAATTGGGCAGAGTTTATTCAAAAATTATCTAAGGATATTCATCCGCCGCTTTATCCTTTTTTATTGGGAATTATCACTCATCTTTTTGGTGTGTCTGAATTCTGGGCGCGTTTTCTTTCCGCTTTAAGCGGTGTTTTGCTGGTTTATTTTATTTATCTTTTAATTGGTAAAATCTTTGAGCAAAAAACTGCATTGTTTGCTTCTACGCTGGCGGCTTTCTCGCCCTATCTTCTTTTTTTTGACCAGGAAGCGCGGATGTATTCGCTCTTTGCTCTGCTTTCCGCGGTTTCGTTTTTTCTCTTCCTTTTACTTTTGGCAAAAGAAAATTTTAAGCGCTGGCTGGCTTTTGGTTTGGTTAATTTATTATTGGTTCTAACACACCATCTGGGCTGGTTTTGGCTTGCCTTCTATTTTGTTTACCTTTTAATCAAACGCCGCCAACTCCTCTTACATTATATATATAAACTCCTCGCTCTTTTATTGGTTTGGGGTCTTTATCTTCCTTTATTTTTAAATCAAATAAGCGGTCGTTTATTGGAACAGCCCTTGAAAGTTTCTTTTTTTGATTCATTTTTGGGAGTGGCCGGGGCGGTTTTTCGTTTTGGCGCGGGCCGGCTTTTTTTGGACCTAAAAAATGAATTTGGTTTTTTACCCCTTTTAATCTTTTTAATTTTTCTTTGGTTTTTTATTCGAGGACTTAGAGAAAAAAAGAGTGATTTTCTAAAAGCCCTTTTTCTTTTTTTTGTATTGGTTTTGATTTTAAGCGTTTTTGTTTCTGAAATCGGACCCAAAGCTACCCGTTATTTAATTTTTCTTTTTCCCATTTACCTTATTTTTGTGGCTAAGGGGGTAATCGCAAGCCGCGGGCGCTGGTTTTGGACTCTTCTAATTTTCCTCATTTTTTTCGCCGCTGATTTTGACCATTTCGCGCGGGAAAACAGGGCCGCGGCCGTGGACCGTTTAGCCGCTAAAGTTTTAGAAGAACAAAAAGAAGGCGACGCCTTAGTGCTTCGCGGCAGTTTTACCGGCGGAGAGGAGTTTGTTTTTAATTATTATTATCAAAAATTGAATAAAGAAAAAAAACCACAGTTGTTGGTGGTTGATATGTTAGGCGATTATTATCAGCCGGGCAATTTACACATTTTGCGTCAAGAAAAACCTGCGACCAAAATTAAAGAAATACTTCAAAGCCAGAAACGCGTTTGGTTTTATGATGTAACTTATGCGAAAAATCCCCTTGAAGGATTGCCGGAAGACCTGAAAGTCAGTAAAATAAACTTGGGTTTAGATAAAGAAAAAAAGGATTTAGTGCTATGGCAAATCAGTCGACCCGCCGCCGAGACAGGCCGCTAAGAATTGGTTTGGACGGACGTTTTTTCCGCCGCAAAACGGCCGGGCTTTCTCGCTATACGCAGGAATTGGTCAAAAATCTTTTAGGTTTTGATAAGCAAAATCAATATGTTTTATTTTTAACACCAGACGACAAAACTGAAGCCGAAAAGTTAGTCGCGTCCAACTTGGAAAAAGTGATTGTGCCGATTTCTCATTATTCCCTGTCTGAACAAACAAAACTACCGGCGATTTTAAAAAAATACAATTTAGACCTTATGCATTTTTTAAATTTTAACCACCCCATTTTCTATTCGGGAAAGTTTATTGTTACTATTCACGATTTGACCATGCTTTACTTCCCGCAGGGCAAGAGTCAAAAATCGTTTCTGCGGCGATTAATAATGCGCTGGATTTTTAAACATGCCGCGGTGCGTGCCAGACGCGTGATTGCGGTTTCAAAGAATACCAAAAATGATTTTATTAAAGAGTTTAAAGCCGAGCCGCAAAAAGTCAAGGTGATTTATGAGGGAGCGGGGGAGAAGTTAAAAAGCGATACTTTAACTACTGCCCAGATTAAGAAAAATCTTAAGTTGGAAAAACCCTTTTTGCTTTTTGTTTCGCAATGGCGGCCGCATAAAGGCCTGCAATATTTAATTAGGGCTTTTGAAATTTTGCGTCAAAAATTAAATCAGGATATTCTTTTAGTCATCACGGGCGAGTCCAATCCACATTTCCCCGAAATTAAAAAATTGTTGGAACAAAGCGCGGAGAAAAAATCCATTATCACTCCCGGCTTTGTTTCTGATTTTGAGTTAGCCGCTCTTTACCAATTGTGCTCTGTTTTTGTCTCGCCCTCGCTTTATGAGGGTTTTGGCCTGCCGCAGTTAGAAGCCGCCCAAAACGGAGCGGTGGTGGCTTCTTCCAATCTTTCCTGCCTGCCGGAAATTTTAGGCAAATCCGCCTTGTATTTTGACCCCAAAGACCCCCAAGATATGGCCCAGAAGATTAATTTATTATTGACAGACCGGTTAATTTCAACTAAATTGAAAAAGGAAGCCGAAATTAATTTAACCAGATTTTCCTGGACAAAAACCGCTCGGGAAACTAAGCAATTATACGAAGAGGTGGCAAATGAGTGAGATAATTTTTTGGATTTTTATTTTCAGCGCGTCATTTTTAGCGATTGCTTATTGTTTAGCGCAAACTTATTTGATTTTGAAAAAAGACGCAGGCACGCCTAAGATGCAGGAAATCGCCTTGGCTATTGAGCAGGGCGCTTTGGCTTATTTGCGCCGTCAGTATCTGACTATTTTAGCCGTGGCTATGCCAGTGGCAATTATTTTGGGCTTGGTCTTGTCTTACAAAATGGCTTTGGGATTTTTGTTAGGCGCTTTTTTTTCCGCGCTTTGCGGTTTTTGGGGAATGCTCACTGCCACTAAAACCAATGTCCGGGTAGCGGCGATTGCTCATAAAGGACTGAAAGGAGCGCTTAACCTTGCCTTTGCCGGCGGTTCGGTAACCGGCTTTGCCGTGGTTGGTTTGGCGCTTCTATCTTTAACGATTATTTATTTATTCACTCGCGACATTAATGCTTTGATTGGTCTTTCTTTGGGGGGTTCTTTAATTTCTATCTTTGCTCGTTTAGGCGGGGGAATTTTTACCAAAGCCGCGGATGTGGGCGCGGACTTAGTGGGTAAAATTGAAGCCGGCTTTCCGGAAGATGACCCCCGAAACCCCGCGGTGATTGCCGATAATGTCGGCGATAATGTGGGCGACGATGCCGGTATGGCCGCGGATTTATTTGAGACATATTTAGTCACGGCCACAGCCGCCATTCTTTTAAGTAAGGAAGTGTTAATGATTTTAAGTTTGGGGGGAGCGGCTATTTTGGCTTCTTTTTTGGCGACATTTTTTGTGCGCTTGCGCGGCAAAAAGATAATGCTCGCTTTATACGGCGGATTGTTGGCCGCCGCGCTCTTTTCCGCTATTTTGTTCTACCCCCTGCTTCGCTATTTTCATCCTTCGCCGCTAAATCTTTATCTTTCTACTATAATTGGCTTAATTATCAGCGCTGGCTTGGTCTATATTGCTGAATTTTTCACTGGTAAAAATTATTGGCCAGTCAGAAGATTAGCCGCTGCCTCGGAGACCGGTCATGCCACTAATGTTATTGCCGGTTTGGCCTTGTCTTTAAAATCAACCTTTTGGCCTTTGCTTTTAATTTCCGCGGGCATCTTTGCCTCTTTTCAACTGGCTGGTCTTTTTGGCATTGCTTTGGCTTCTTTTTCCATGCTTTCTTTAACCGGCATGGTGGTGGCGATTGACGCTTACGGTCCCATTACCGACAACGCCGGCGGCATTGCTGAAATGGCGGGTTTGAGCGAGGAAGTGAGAAAAACCACGGATGCTTTGGACGCGGTCGGCAATACCACCAAGGCAGTGACTAAGTCCTACGCCATTGGTTCGGCTGGCTTGGCGGCTTTGGTTTTATTTACTGCTTATGTGACCGACTTAAATAAAATCACGGGCAGGGAATTTAGTTTTTCTCTTTTTGACACCAAGGTCTTAATTGGGCTTTTTATCGGCGGACTGTTGCCTTACATTTTTTCGGCTTACGCCATTGAGGCGGTCGGGAAAGCCGCCGGCAGTATTGTCAAAGAAGTGCGTCGCCAGTTCAAAAATATTCCCGGTATCTTAGAAGGCAAAGCCAAGCCGGATTATAAAAGAGCGGTGGATATTGTCACGCGCGAAGCGCTTATTCAAATGATTTTGCCGGGCTTGATTCCCATTGTCGCGCCTTTGATTGTAGGTTTTATCTTGGGGCCGGTTGTGCTTGGCGGTTTGTTGGTGGGCGCAATTGTAACCGGGCTTTTTTTGGCGATTTCTATGACCACGGGCGGCGCGGCTTGGGACAATGCTAAAAAATATATTGAGGAAGGAAATCTTGGCGGTAAGGGAAGTTTGGCCCATCAGGCCTCAATCACCGGCGATACTGTAGGCGACCCCTACAAAGACACGGCAGGCCCGGCCATTAATCCAATGATTAAGGTGCTTAACATTGTCGCTCTTCTCATCATCTCGTTCATCGTTTAAACTATAAGTAATGAGCAAAGGTCAGCGCTCTCGTGAAAAATTTTGGGTCATCTTTTCGGTGGCAATAGTTTTATTAGCCGCCTCTTTGGCGTTCTTTGAATTTTTCTTTCAAAACAAGGTTTTTGCCCGGGTCTATTTAGGCGAGCTTAATTTAGGGGGGAAGCAAAGAGTCCAAATAATAGATTTAATCAGCCCCTATCTTGCTGTGTTTGAAAAAGAAACTTTAGTTTTGAAAATTGATGACCGAAAATATACACTCTTTTTTTCAGACCTTAATTTAAAATACGATACTGCTCAAACCGCTGAAAAAATTTATCAATTTGGGCGCAGTAAAAGTTTGCCCTCTGCCATTAAAGAGCAGTTTTATTTGATTTTAGGCCGAAAGAAAGTAAGCCCTGTTTTTGATTATGACGAAGAAAAATTAAATAAATGGCTTTTAGACATTAAGCAAAAAGAAGAAGTGGCTGTTAGAGATGCCACCTTAACATTGAATAATGGTAAAGTAGAAGTTTTAGCCGAAAGAGAGGGAAGGGTTCTAAATGACAAAAAGTTGCTTAAGGAGGTAGTTTTTAAAATCAACCATTTAGATAAAAGAGAGATAGTTGAAAATACCGTTTTAGTTTTGCCAAAAGTGAGAAAAGAAAATACTTTGAAAGCCCAAGCATTGGCTAAGGAATTTTTGAGTCAGGAAATTATTCTAAAGACCGATAACCTAAAAGAAGAGCTGGGACACGAGATTAAGGAGGAGTGGCTGGAATTTGTTAACGAGAGGGGGGAATTAAAATTTGTCATTAATCAGGAAAAAATTCGTTCTTACATTGAAACATTGGCGAAAAAAATTGACCGGTCCACCATTGATGCCAAATTAAAAATGGAAGAGGGAAGAGTGGTCATTTTTCAACCCAGTCAGGACGGGCTTTTATTGGAAAGAGAAAAAGCTGTTTCACTGATTGAAAAAGCTATAGGCGATAATGGGCAGGAAATTATTTTGCCCGTCAAGGTCATCAAGGCGCCGGTTAGAACCGAGACGGTTAATGATTTTGGCGTTAAAGAAAGTATTGGCAAGGCCACGACTTCTTTCAAAGGAAGCCCTCAAAATCGCATTCATAATATTCAAGTGGGCGCTTCTTTTTTTAACGGTCTTTTAATTAAGCCCGGGGAAACTTTTTCTACTTTAGACGTTTTAGGCGCGGTCAGTTCAGAGCAGGGATTTTTACCGGAATTGGTTATTAAAGAAGACCGCTTAATTCCTGAAGTCGGGGGTGGATTGTGTCAGGTTTCCACCACTTTATTCCGCGCCGCCTTAAACAGCGGTTTGGAAATTATAGAGAGGCAGAATCATTCTTTCCGCGTGCGTTACTATGAACCGCCGGTCGGTATGGACGCCACTATTTATTCGCCACGGCCCGACCTTAAATTCAAAAATAACACCCTTGCTTATATTTTAATTCAAGCCAAGACAGACGAAACCTCCATCACATTTGATTTTTTTGGCGCTAAAGACAGTCGGCAAATAGAGATTACCCAACCCCAAGTTTTCAACTTTAAGCAGCCCGGCGACCCCATTTATATTGAGGATTCCACTTTGCCTAAGGGCGAAACCAAGCAAATCGAAAAAGCCGTAAATGGCGCTGACGCGGTTTTTTACTATAAAGTTACCTTGGGCGGTAAAATAATTGAGCAAAAAACCTTCAAAAGCCATTATGTGCCTTGGAAGGCAAAGTACAAAGTGGGCACTAAAGAAGAGACCTCGTCCGAGCCCGCGCCTAACGGAGAGCCGCCGCAACCAACCCCTTAAAAAGAGGATGAGCACTATCTGGACGGGACTTAAATTCCGGATGCGCTTGGGTAGCCGCGAAAAAAGGATGATATTTTTGGTCTAATTCAATGAACTCAACCAAGAGTCCGTCTTTAGAGGTTCCTGAAAAGATTAAACCATTTTGATTTAAGATTTTATGATAATAAGGATTAACCTCAAACCGGTGGCGATGCCGTTCGCTGATAAGTTCATTTTGATAAAGATTGGCGATTAAACTATGCGGTTTAAGATGAGCAGAATAAGAGCCCAAGCGCATCGTGCCACCCATTTTTCTGACTTTTTTTTGTTCGGGCAGAATGTCAATCACGGGGTGGGGAGTAGCCGCGTCAAACTCTGTGGAATTAGCCCCTTTTAGACCTATTTTGTGACGGGCATATTCAATTACAGCTGTTTGTAAACCCAGACAAAGACCCAAAAAAGGAATTTTATTTTCACGGGCATATTGGATTGCTCTTACCTTTCCTTCAATGCCCCGGATACCAAAGCCGCCCGGGACCACCACGCCATTAACGTTTTGAAAAAATTTACTTAAGTTGCCCTCTTTGATTTTTTCAGAATCAACTGCTTTTAATTTTATCTTAACCTGATTGGCGATGCCGCCGTGATGTAATGCCTCGACAACCGAAATATAGGCATCCGGGTGGTCTAAGTATTTGCCAATTAAGGCAATAGTCACCTCGCCTTGAGGTTTTTTGAGTTTATTAATCATAGATGACCAGTCCTTCAATTTCGGCTGGCGCGTTGGCAGGCCTAAAATTTTTTCCACGGCCTTGCCTAATCCATTAGTTTCCAGGGCAAGAGGAATTGCATAAATAGATGACATATTAGGCGCTTCAATAACATCTTCCACTCCGATACCGCAGAAAAGAGTTATTTTTTCTTTTATTTCTGGCGGAATGTTTTTTCTACAGCGGGTAACCAAAATATCGGGCTGGATGCCCAGGCCGCGCAGTGCCTGCACCGAATGTTGAATGGGTTTGGTTTTGGCTTCACCAGAGGGATAAATATAATCAATTTTGACCACATGAATATAAGCCACATTTTCAGCGCCAACATCTTTTTTCATTTGGCGGATGGCTTCAAGAAAAGGCAGGCCTTCAATGTCGCCGATAGTGCCGCCGATTTCACAAATCACTAAATCCGCTTTGTTCGGCTGGCCGGCCTCTCTAATGCGCCGTTTAATTTCGTCCGTAATATGAGGAATAATCTGGATGGTCTTGCCCAAAAAAGCCCCTTGGCGCTCTCGCTTAGTTACGGTTTCATAAACAGTGCCCGTGGTAAAGTTAGAAAGCCGGTTTAGATTTTTATTCAAAAAACGTTCATAATGTCCCAGGTCTAAATCCGTTTCCGTACCATCTTCAGTCACAAATACTTCACCGTGCTGAAAAGGATTCATAGTGCCGGCGTCGCGGTTAAGATAGGGGTCTATTTTAACCAAAGCCACTTCTTTCCCCCGCGATAAAAAAAGACGCCCCAGAGAGGCAACTGTTGTTCCCTTGCCAATGCCGGAAACAATCCCGCCTGTGACAAAGATATATTTCGTTTTCATGCTTCTCTAAGAATACGATACAACACTTAGTTTTATTGTCAAATAAATGAAATACATTCTAAAAAATTTTCAATTTTCCAATTTTTCAATATTTAATTTTTCAATTTTCAATGTTAGAATAAAGAAGCAATGAAAACTTGGCGGCCGGAAATTTTTCACGCCCTTGATATTCGGGGGATTTATCCTTCCGAAATTAACGAAGAAGCGGTTTATGATATTGCGCAGGCCTATGTTCGTTTTGTCAAGCCCCAAAAAGTGGTTTTGGGTCGCGATGTCAGATGGCACGGAGCAGCACTTTTTAAGGCGGCTCTCAAAGGATTTATTGAGGCGGGTGTTTCAGTTGTTGACATCGGCATTATCTCCACAGATATGCTTTATTTTGCCGTGGCTTTTTACGGTTTTGACGGCGGCTTGACCATCAGCGGCTCGCATAATCCAGCGGAATATAATGGCATTAAAATGGTTAGGAAGAAAAGCGTGGCTATTTCTTCTGACAGCGGTCTTTTGGAAATTAAAAAATTAGCTTTCAGAAATAAGCCCACATTGAAAGTGCTCAAGGGCAAGGTTTTTAAGAAAAATATTTTGGTTGATTATTTAAAACACATTCAAAAATTTGCGGATTTAAAAAAGAGCCGCCCCTTTACAGTTGTGGGCAATGCCAACTTTGGTTTAGCCGGACTGGTGGTTGAAAAATTGACTAAGGATTTACCGATTGAGTGGATTAAGCTTAATTTTAAGCCAGACGGCACTTTCCCTAAAGGAAGGCCAGACCCCTTGCGTCCGGAAAATCGCGCCGAAACCATTAAGACCATTTTAAAAAATAAAGCGGATTTTGGCGTGGCTTGGGACGCGGATGCGGACCGCTGCTTTTTCTTTGACGAAAAAGGAAATTTTATTGAGGGTTATTTTATTACCGCTTTTTTGTCTCAAGAATTATTGAAAGAAAATCCCGGCGCCAAAATTATTTCCGACCCGCGCTTAACATGGGCGGTTTTGGACACTGTCAAAGCAAGCAAGGGCGTGCCTATCATTGCTAAGACCGGTCATACTTTTATAAAAGAACGTATGCGTAAAGAAAAAGCTTTATTTGCCGGCGAGATGTCTGCCCATTATTACTTCAAGGACAATTTTTATGCGGATAACGGGATGATTCCCTTTTGGTTGATGCTTAAAATCCTGAATAAGAGTGATGAAAAATTGTCAAGCATTCTTTCGCCGCTGACCTCTAAATATTTTGTGTCGGGAGAAATCAATTTTGAAGTCGGAAATAAAAAGGCAATGATTAATAAAATTAAGAAAAAATATCAAAACGGCCGGCAGGATTTAATTGATGGTTTGTCGGTGGAGTTTGACCGCCAATGGCGCTTTAACTTAAGGGCCTCCAACACCGAACCATTACTTAGATTAAATCTGGAAGCCGACAGCCCAGAGTTATTGAAACAAAAAACCGAAGAACTCGTAAAATTAATCAGCCCTTGATTGTGGAAATCATTTTTTTTAAACTAAAAAAGAGAATGGGAGGTGGGGGATTAAACATCATTAGCTCAAAGCGGCAGCTCTATGCCCTATGGGCAATAAATGTTTAGTTCCGAATCTCGCCTGCCATCATCGAGGCCCCGCTATTTTTATCGCGGGGCTTTCTGGTTTTCAGATGAGTCCCATTTTTTTCTTAACTTCCAAAAGGGTGGCGGCGGCAATGACGCGCGCCTTTTGGTCTCCGCCTCCAATCACTTTTTTGAGATATTTTTGGTCATTTTTTAATTTGATAAAATTTTTCTGCAAAGGCGCTAAACCGCGGATAATATCTTCGGCTAATTGTTTTTTTAATTCTAAATACTTGATTGTTCCTTTTTGATATTTTTCCTTAAATGATTCATACATTGCGGGCTCTGCAAAAATATTAAGGAGAGTAAATAAATTTTTTACACCCCCGCTCATCTTCTTGCCCGGTTTTGTGTCGGTTACGGCTGACATAATTTTTTGTTTAATCACTGCAGGCGAATCCAAAAGCGAGATATAACTTCCTGATACGGATTTAGCCATTTTTCGGTTAGGATTGTTTAAAGACATAATTCGCGCCCCCTTAGTTAATAAGGGCCGTGGTTTAGGAAAAAAGCGGCCGTAGAGACGGTTAAAACGGTCAACAATGGCGCGCGCCAATTCAATGTGTTGGACCTGGTCTTCGCCCACTGGCACTAAATCTGCTTTGTAAATAATAATATCCGCGGTCATTAAAAGAGGATAGTTAAAGAGTCCAGCATTGACATTATGGGGCTGTTCTTTTTGGGATTTTTCCTTAAACTGCGTCATTCTGTTCAAGTCGCCAAATGAAGTTAAGGTGGAAAGAAGCCAAGCCAACTCGGTATTTTGGGGGATATGGGATTGTACAAAAATCATTGCTTTTTTGGTGTCTAAGCCAGCCGCTAGATAAATAGCCACTAATTCGTAAATCAATTTTTGCAGATTTTTGGGTTCAAAGTCGGAAGTAATGGCGTGTAAATCAGCCACCATAAAAAAAGATTCGTATTTATGCTGTAAATCTATCCACTGCCTGATGGCGCCTAAATAGTTTCCCAAATGCAGTTCGCCAGTGGGTCTGATGCCCGAAAGCACGCGTTTTCTCATCCTGCTTACATTATATAATATCCTGTCTTGCTATAATAGAGAAGAAATGGAAAAGAAACTGGAAAAAAGTTATTGGCGCAAAGCAAGATGGGTGGCTTGGCTTTTACAGATAGTGCCTTATATAAGGTTGATTGGCGTCAACGGCTCTTTAACCACCAACGAGTTAAAGCCCGCCTCGGACATTGATTTTTTAATTATTACCAAGCCGGGCCGTATCTTTACTTGCCGTTTTTTGGTTACCTTGCTCGTTCATTTTACCGGGCAAAGGCGTTATGGTCAGAAAGTCGCCGGTCGTATTTGCCTTAACCGTTATCAAGCAAGCAGTTTTTTAGACATTCAGCCGCATAATGAATATCACGCCAAGGTTTTTTCCAGTTTAGTGCCTATTTTTGACGCTGATTCTGTTTATCAAAAATATGTCGTGGTCAATCAGTGGATGAAAAAATTTAACTTTCGTTTTCCAGCAAGGAATTTTAAATTAGTGAACAATTTTTTATTAGGGAGCGTGCGGGGAGCGGGGGAGATGATTTTAGATGTCTCGATTGGGGATTGGTTGGAAAATAAATTAAGGTATTATCAAAAAAATCGCATTTTAAGAGACGCGCGTTATCAAACCGCACCCCCGGGTAAAATTAGGATTTCGGATAAAGAACTTTGCTTTCACCCCTTGAAGGGTGGGGGCTTGACAAAATTTTAGTTTTTGTGCTATTTTAATATGTGGCAGTAGCAAAGGATATCCCCCTTCCTTACTACTGCCATACTTAAGCCGCAAGATGGCAAAACGGGAGGGTTTAAGTTTTTTTAATTCCATTTAATTCCAGCCGAAGGTTATCCCTTCGGGGAAAGGTAAAGATGACTCAAATCAAACCACTTTACGATAAGGTTTTGGTAAGACCGCTAAAAGGCGAAGAAAAAACTCCGGCCGGCATTGTTTTACCGGATACAGCCAAAGAAACTCCCCAGGAAGGAAAGGTTTTGGCTGTGGGTGAAGGGAAGCGAGTAGAGGGGAAATTAGAATCATTGACCGTAAAGGAAGGGCAAACCGTTTTATTCTCAAAATACGCGGGCGACGAAATTAAAATAGATGGCGAAGAATTAAAAATCATTAAAGAAGAAGATATCTTAGGAATTATTGAATAAATCATACAAATAGTACAAATCCGTACAATTAGTATATTTACAGGAGTAAACTATGGCTAAAAAAATTATTTTTTCCGAAGAAGCGAGACAGCAGTTAAAGAGGGGAGTGAATGTTTTAGCGGATACGGTTAAAATTACTTTGGGTCCCAAAGGCCGCAATGTGGTTTTGGACCGCGGTTTTGGCGCGCCCTTAATTACCAATGACGGCGTGACCATTGCCAAAGAAATTGAACTTAAAAATCCTTTTGAAAATATGGGGGCGCAGTTAATCAAAGAGGTGGCCACTAAAACCAATGATGTTGCGGGCGACGGCACCACTACCGCCACTTTGCTGGCGCAGGCCATGATTAACGAGGGTTTAAAATTTGTGGCTGCCGGCGCTAATCCGATGGAAGTGCGTCGGGGCATTGAAAAAGGAACCAGCGCTGTAGTCAAAGCGCTTGAAGCCACAGCCAAACAAGTTACCGGCAAAGAAGAAATTGCCCAAGTGGCTTCTATTTCCGCGGCTGACTTGGAGGTGGGTAAAATTATTGCCGAAGTAATGGATACCATTGGCCGCGAAGCGCCGATTACGGCTGAAGAAGGGCAGCATTTGGGTTTGGAAAAAGAAATCGTGGAAGGGATGCAGTTTGACCAAGGTTTTATTTCGCCCTACATGGTTACAGATACGGCTAAGATGGAAGCCGTGATTGAGAATCCTTTGATTTTGGCGACCGATAAAAAAATTTCTTCAGTGCAGGATATTTTACCTTTACTGGAATCAATGGCCGAGACCGGCAAAAAAAGTTTAATTATTATTGCCGAAGAAGTTGAGGGCGAGGCCTTAGCTACCTTAGTAGTTAATAAGTTGCGCGGCATTTTGGATGTTTTGGCCGTAAAAGCCCCGGGCTTTGGCGACCGTCGCAAAGAAATGCTTTTGGATATTGCCATTTTAACCGGCGCTCAAGTTATCTCGGAAGACACGGGCGCGGAATTAAAGAATACCACGCAAGATATGTTAGGTTCTGCCCGCCGCGTCGTGGCTGATAAAGATAAAACTACGCTTATTGAGGGCAAAGGTGATTCTGAAAAAATTAAGGAAAGGATTAGTCAGATTAAGGCGCAGATTGCCAAAACCGACTCCGAGTTTGACCGCGAAAAATTAGAAGAGAGGGCGGCTAAACTTTCCGGCGGGGTGGGTATTATTAAAGTCGGCGCGGCCACTGAAGTGGAACAGAAAGAAAAACAGCATCGCGTGGAAGATGCTATTTTAGCCACCAAGGCCGCGGCCAATGAAGGCGGTATTGTGCCCGGCGGAGGCGTGGCTTTAGTTGATGTCATTCGTTCGCTTAACGATGTGGAGTCGGATGGTGATGAAAAACTGGGAGTGGATATTTTAAAACGCGCCCTGGAAGCGCCTTTAAGACAGATTGCCGAAAATGCGGGCAAAGATGGCTCGGTGATTATTGAAGAAGCCAAAAGACGCGAAAACGGTGTAGGGTACGATGCGGCTAAAGATATTTTTGTCAATATGATTGAAGCCGGCATTATTGACCCCCTAAAAGTTACCAAATCCGCCTTGCAAAATGCGGCTTCTGTGGCGGCAATGGTGCTGACCACCGAGTCATTAGTCACGGATCAGCCCGAAGAGAAGAAAGAAACAACGCCTTCTCCTTCAATGCCGGAGGACTATTAAGAAAAAACTATTAAAAAAGGAAAAACTATCGGATGGTTTTGGCTTGTTCAAAAATAGAGAGGATTTGCTGAAGCTTTGGTCCTAAAACAGGCACAAAAACAAGTTTATTTAAGAAATAGATTGCCACTGTTAAAATTATGACTACCCCCAAAGTGGAGCCGATGCCCACTAAAATACCATGCCAAAAACCGTACCAAAGAGAAGTTCTGCGCACTAATTTTTCCGTGGCCAGGGTTAGTTTTTCAATGTTTTCGCCCAATTTGTTTTCAGTCATTTGCCACTTTTTAATTTAAGCCGCGCCGTGCGCGGCTAATTCTATTTTACCATCCAAGACCTCATCTTGCACCACCATTGCTTTGGGAGTAATTTTGACGACTAATTCCTTGGGAATAATTCGCGATTCAAAAAATCCTTTGACATAATATTTAAGGGTCAACTTAGAAGGTAGGTCTATTAATAAATCCTCTAAGCGCCCAACTGTTTTTTGGGATTCAGTAATCACTTTTAGATTTTTGAATTTAATTTTTTTTTGCAGCGCTTCGGCTAAACGGGGGATTTCTTTTTTTTCAACAACAGCATCGCTTTGGCGTATGAAAATTGCTTCTTTGGTCACTTCTTCAATATCACTGCTGGCTAAAAAGAGGGGAGGGGAAAATAACTTTTTTTTGAGTTCAAAGCCCAATAATTCACCGTTTTTGGGTTCCATAATAATATCCTCAATTTCGGCCACTTTTCTTTCCCAAGTAAGAGAAATGACCGGCAATCCGATAAATGCAGAAGCCAAAATGAGCATAGAAAATTTAGGGTTTAGTGGGCAATAAAGCCATTTGGCGGGCGGTTTTAATGGCGCTGGCAATATGTTTTTGATGTTTGACGCATAGATAAGTATTGCTGTTTGGTTTTATTTTTTGCCATGGCCAAAGAAAACGTTGCAGAAGCGCCGTATTAGTATAGTCAATTTTGTTAATTTTTTGCCGACAAAGCGGACAACTCTTTTTTATTCTCATACTTTTTAGAATGGAATTTCGTCTAACGACTCTTCCTCTTCAGTTTTTTCCTCTCCTTTTTTAGTCGTCTCTTTTTCGGTTTTAGCATCGGTTTTAGCGCTTTCGGATGGTTTTGCACTTTCCTTTTCTGTCGGCGCTTCTATATTCTCGGTTTCAATATCAACGCCCAAGGGAGCTCCTTTGGGCGTTAAGGCGACAAAGTTTTCCATTATAATTTCGGTTTTTTGTCTCTTGCTGCCATCAGCCGCTTCCCAGTTTCTGGTTTGCAGACGTCCTTCTACATAGACCTTATTGCCCTTTTTCAGAATTTGATTGCAAATTTCGGCTAGTTTGCCCCAAGCCACGACATCGTGAAATTGAGCATCTTCTTTGATTTCGCCACTTTGGTCTTTCCAGCGCCGATTCGTGGCGACCCCAAAAGAAGCCACGGGCCGACCAGAAGGAATATAGCGCAATTCCGGGTCGCGGGTTAAGTTGCCGATAATTTGAGCGCGGTTTAATGAAAATGCCATATTTTACTCCTTTAAGATTTCCTCTAACCTTTCTTCTAATTTTTGTAAGCGTTCTTTTTCAGTTACTTTTTCTGCGGACCCCTCTTTTTTCTCCACGACTTTTTCTTTTTTAAGAAGTAAAGCGGGCAAGGCGACTTTTTCTTCTTCCGTCTCGGCGCTTATCTGTATTTTTTTGTTTTTGGCAATAAGATAACGAAGAATTGAAGGTAAAAGCAAAAGCCGTTCATGGAGACGTTTTAAATTTTGCGGCTCCATTTCAAAAAATATAGAAGCAAGATGGCCTTCAGTTTCTTTTTTGAGGGGATAAGCCAATTTTTTTACACCCAAGGATTGTTGTTTTTCTATCCTGCCGTTAAGTTTTTCAATTTCTAAAAGAGCAGCAGCGACATTTTCTTCCTTGGGAGTGATGAGGGTGATTTGGTAAGACATAATCCGCTTTTATTATGCTATACTTTTGTTTTTTTGGCAAGGGTTTTATAATGAAATTGTCAATGAAGATTCAAAGCCCGGTTTTTAATCATAACGAAAGTATTCCGGCCAAGTATACCTGCGATGGCGAGAATACAAATCCGCCTATTTTAATTTCCGATGTTCCTGAAAGTGCGCAGAGTTTGGTTTTGATTGTGGACGACCCTGATGCGCCGGCCGGCACATGGGCGCATTGGACGATTTGGAATATAGAAACAAAGACAGCCGAAATTGCTGAAAACAGTGTGCCAGTCGGGGCAGTGGAAGGAAAAACCAGTTATAATAAACCGGGTTTTGGAGGCCCCTGTCCGCCCTTCGGCGAGCATCGTTATTTTTTTAAACTTTATGCCCTGGATAGTGTCTTGGATTTACCTGCTTCCACTTCAAAAGAGGACTTGGAAAAAGAGATGGATGGGCATATTTTAGAGCAAGCCGAATTAATCGGGCTTTACAAGAGGCCATAATTAAAATGACTAAAGAAACAAATGAAAAACAATTATATCAATGCAGGGAGTGCGGCTTTCATTATTTTATTCAGAGCAAGGCCAAAGAATGCCAGGACTGGTGCCGCAAGCATAAAAGCTGTAATTTGGAAATCGTTCAAGAGGCGGTTGAGAATCTAAAAAGAACTACGTCCCCGTCTTGAATTTGATAATTTTTGCCTTCAGTGCGAATCCCGCCGGCTGTCTTGGCCCCTGGCCATGAATTATATTTGAGTAACTCTTGCCAATTGATTATTTCCGCGGCAATAAATCCTTTTTCCATGTCAGTGTGGACCTTGCCCGCGGCCATTGGCGCTAAAGCGCCTTCTTTAACTGCCCAGGACTGCATTTGGTCCGGCTTTAAAGTATAAAAAGTAATCAGTCCTAAAAGTTGATAGGATTTTTGAATTAATTTTTCCAAAGCGTTTTCTTTTTGGCCCAGGCCTTTAAGATATTCCCGCTGTTCAGCGGGGGAGAGGTCGATTAGTTCACTTTCTAATTTGGCGCAAATTGATAAACAGCCGTCATTGTCAGGTAAATAATTTTTTATTTGGTTTTCGCTTACATTATATATAGAGAGTGTGGGTTTTTTGATTCCAGCCAGCTCTAATTCTAAATTGATAATTTCCCGGTCGTATTTTGGGTCAATTTTTTGGTGGATGTGAGGCACATTTTGGTCTTCAAAACAGCGGATAACGTGGATAAGAGCGTCAACTTCGCGAATGTGGCTTAAAAATTGATTACCCAGCCCCTCGCCTAAACTCGCGTTTTTAATTAAGCCGGCGATATCAATAAATTTAATCACAGCGGGAATTTTCCGGGTGATATTTAAGCGTTGGGCAATTTTATCTAACCTTTCATCCGGGATTTCAACTATACCAATATTGGGCTCAATAGTGGTGAAAGGATGCGAGGCAACTTTGGCTTCCCGTCTCGACTCAACTGTCGAGCCGAGGCAGAGATGACTCTTAACCAAAGCATTAAAAAGCGTTGATTTGCCAGCATTGGGAAGACCGACTATGCCTATGGATAAGCTCATAATTATTCTTTTTTGGCTTGCTCCTTTTTTCTTCTTAGTCCATGAAATGCTTGGTGGACTTCACGCAGTTGAGGGTCGGTGATGTGAGTATAAATTTGGGTCGTGGTAATGGAGGCATGGCCCAAAAGTTGCTGGACGCTTCTTAAATCCGCGCCAGAAGTAAGTAAGTCCGTGGCAAAACTATGGCGCATTGAATGGACTACGACATCCTTGGTCAGACCGGCCTTTTTAGCGTAATATTTGACAATTCTTTGAATAGTGCGGGGCGTTAAATTAAGCTTGGTTTGGGTGGACAAGATTTCTTTTTTACGTCCGTGGCGCACAAAAACCGCGACAGCCCCGTCAGTCCTTTTATTTAGATATTTAGTCAGCCACTCTTTGGCTTCCGGCGAAAGAAAGACCACTCTGATTTTTCCGCCCTTGCCCTTGACGGAAAATTCGCCGCTTTCCAGATTTATTTGGTCTTTGGCCAGAGCCACTAATTCAGAAACGCGCAGACCGGTTGAGAAAAGGGTTTCCAAAATTGCCCGGTCGCGCAAGCCGATGATATTTTTCGATGGCTCTGTTGCTTCCATCATTTTTTCTACTTCTTCGCTGGTTAAAAAAGTAATCTCGCGTTCAGTGGTTTTGGCTAAGTCAATTTTTTCCGGCGACAAACTTTTAATGTCGCGGCTGGCTAAATATTTCAGGAATGCCCTAAGAGCAATAAGATGATAGTTTTGAGTGGACTTGGAGAGACCCTCCTTGCCTAAACGATTAAGATAAAGCCGAAATTTACGTATGGTTTCCAAGTCAATCTCTTCGGCTGTTTCAATTTTTTTCTCGGTTTCTTCGCTTTCTAAAAATTTTAAAAATCGCTCTAAATAGTGTTGATAATTGCGAATAGTGAGAAAAGAGCGCCCCTTTTCAATTTCAGAGTGTTCTAAAAATTGACGAATGGCTTCTGAAATCTTCATATTTTTTAGGATTATCTATGTAGATATTACGACATATTTTCTATAAAGTCAATTTCTGTTAAGATAGAAAAATGGGAAACTTAATTTCTTTGGACTTCACCATCACTCAAAATATTTATTATTTTGTGGGGCGCTGGCCCGGGCTTCTTTTTTTGGCGAAATTGCTGGCGGTCTGGTTGGTTTACTTAGTGCCTTTGACTTTAATTTTACTTTGGTTTTATCCCGGCCAGAACAACAAGAAAAATGCTTTGCAGGCATTTTTGATGGCGGTTTTTAGTTGGTTTGTGCTCGCTTCTTTTTTTTCTTTCTGGCTGCCGCGCTCGCGACCGGACTTGCCCGGCGTAGGAGTATTTGACCCCTTGTTTCACCGGCCCTCAACTGCCTTTCCCTCGGAACATTCTATTGTGCTTTTTTCTTTGGCTTTTTACTTCTTCTTAGTGAAATACAAAAAATTGGGTTGGCTCTTTTTATTAGCCGCTATTTTTGTGGGTCTAAGCCGTATAGCCGTGGGCCTGCATTACTTTGCCGATGTCGCTATTGCCATACCACTGGGCTTGTTTGCAGCCGTTCTTTTTTGGCTTTTGGGTGACTTGCTTAACCGCCTTTTGTCCCCAATTATTAAATTGGCCATTAAATTGAAATTATGATTGAGCAAGTTGTCGCGATTTTAGCTCACTTTATTATTAACACCATTTCTAAACTGGGTTACTTTGGCGTCTTTTTTTTGATGGCCTTGGAATCAGCCAATATCCCCTTGCCATCGGAAATTATTATGCCCTTTTCCGGTTTTTTGGCCTTCAAGGGCCAGTTTAATTTGTGGATGGTGGGATTCTGGGGAGCCGCGGGTAATTTAGGGGGTTCCCTTTTTTCTTATTATTTGGGTTCTTTAGGCGGTCGACCCTTGATTGAAAAATACGGCAAATATATTTTTCTTTCCCGCCGCGATCTGGAAAGGGCGGAGCGCTGGTTTCAAAAATACGGCGAAATTACCGTTTTCATCACCCGTTTAATGCCTGTGGTCAGAACTTTTATTTCTCTGCCCGCCGGAATTTCTAAAATGAATATTTTCCGCTTTTCAATTTACTCTTTTCTGGGCTCTTTGCCCTGGTCTTTATTTTTGGCTTATTTGGGCTTTAAAATGGGCGAAAATTGGGAGGGACTGCGTCTCTACTTTCACCGCTTTGACGTTTTAATTTTAGTTATAATAATATTAGCAGTGATTTTTTGGATTTGGCGACATATCAGAAATAATAAAATCAATAAGGAATTTAATGGTTGAAATTTTGGGAGCCCAAAGTGAATTTGGTCAAGAAACTGAAGAATTGGAATTTAATCTGGAAAATATCAGGAAAATTTTTAATTCTTCGATGCGAGAAGTTGATGAGGAAGCCATCGAATCCCAAAGTGGAGTTTGGAAACAATCTGCGGTACTGATAGAAAAACAGAATGGAATTAATGAGACAGAAAATTTTACTCCAACAGAGAAAATCGCCCTGTCGTTGTTAATTGATGCCCGACGGGCAGTTTTGCGTGAAGTAAAAAGAGGGGTTCTGTGGCGCCGGCACAATGAGCACAATCCAGTCGAAAATGAAAATAAAATTTTAGAAGATTTAAAATTGTCTGACGCGGTGTGGCAGGGACGATTATCCCAATTTCTCTGGGAGAACTTAGATAGGCCTTGGGTAGAAAGATTTGCGGAAAATTACTGGGGCACTTTAGAACATTATAATGATTTATATCATTCAAAAATTGAGTTGCCCTCAATTTTAAGAAACGGAGTATTGGGTGAAGTTTGCTTTGCTTCTTTGGTTCAAAAAATGAATTTGGGCTTACGGCCTCATTGGCCTTCGCCCCGACAAGACGTTGAAGATAAAATTGATCTTTTTCTAATTTTGCCTGGGAGGGTTTTGGTTTGTCAAATTAAAACCGTCAATTACATTTCTCAACCTTCGGCGGAAAATTTAAGCGCTGAAGAGGCAGATGGCGAGACCGATCGCGATAAATTAGTCCAAGCCGCTCGTAGATTAGAGTCCAAAGACCCTCATCAAAGAAAATTCATTCCGATGTGGATTGATATGAGCACCGGTGGAATTGAAGAAGGGGTGAACCTCTTGACGGGAAAGCCGAAAGAATGGTATACTCGAGAAGCTCTTGAGTCCCGAAAGTTTGGCCAGATACTGAAAGCATCCATGGAAGGAGAAAAACAAAGATTATGACTGATTATTCTGCAACATATACTGAGCCCCTTGTTTTTAGCCGAAGAGATGGTAAACTAACTTGTTCTGATGTTGACAACTTAATTTCAAGGGGTTGGAAAAATATTTTCCCCGCAGATTCGCTGGCAATCGGTAGACACCTGGCAGAGGGATGCAAAAATCATCCTAATTTAAAATGGCCGTTTGAAGAGTCGGAAATTCCCGTAGATTAAGTCCGTGGGGGACGGGCTTATTTTCTTATCAAAATGATTAATTTTCAAAAACATCAACTTAAAAACGGCTTGCGCGTTCTGACCGCGCCGATGAAGGAAACCAATGCGGTGACGATTTTATTTTTGTTTCATACTGGCTCGCGATTTGAAACAAAAGAGCAAAACGGCACGGCCCATTTTTTGGAGCACTTGATGTTTAAGGGAACAAAAAAGAGGTCAGACGCGCAAGCTATTTCTTATGAATTAGACAATATGGGCGCGGTTTACAATGCTTTTACCGGCGAAGAAGTGACGGGTTATTATGTGTGCGCCCCCTTTGATTTATTTTCCAAGGCATTTGATGTTTTGTTTGATATGGTGTTTCATTCTCAAATCGCCCCTCGCGAAATTGAAAAAGAAAAGGGGGTGATTATTGAGGAAATTAATATGTATCAAGATATTCCCCAGCGTCATGTGGTGGATTTAGCCAAAGAATTAATTTTTCTAAATCACCCGGTGGGTTTTAATATCGCGGGCACAAAGGAAACGGTTAAAAGTTTTAAGCAATCCGATTTCCTTTCCTTCCGCCAGCAATTTTACCATCCTTCTAATTTAATTTTGGCCGTAACGGGGCAGGAAGGAAGAATAAGGTGGATTGATTTAATTAAAAAATATTGTAATGGACTGGAAAAAAGAAATAAAATTTTGGAGGAGATATTTTTACCAAGGCAAGAAAGGCCGGCAATGAGAGTTTATTCTAAAAAAACCGACCAAGCCCATTTTGTTTTAGGAGTACATTCTTTCTCGCGCTTGGATAAGCGCCGGCCCGCGCTTCGTGTTTTAAATAATATTTTAGGCGATACAATGTCCTCGCGGCTTTTTTTCGAGGTGCGCGGAAAAAGAGGTCTGGCTTATCATATTTCTTCGGACTATTGGGATTTTCAGGACCACGGCGTTTTTGTCGTGCAAGCCGGCATTAAAATCAATAAAATTGAGGAAGCGCTGAAGGTTACCTTAAATGAGTTGGCTAAACTAAAAAAGGAAAAAGTAAGAGAGGAAGAATTAAAAAAAGCCCAGGAAAATTTAAAGGGTCGGCTTTATCTTGGCCTGGAGGATTCTCATTCCATTGCCGATTTTTTGGCAGAACAGGAAATTTTTTGGGGTAGAATTGAACAGCCGGAAGAAATTGTGGCCGCGAATAATAAAGTGGATGCTTTAGATATTCAAAAATTAGCCAACGACATATTTCAAAATTCAAAATTAAACTTAGCTATTATCGGTCCGTATAAAAATGAAGAAAAATTTGTGAGGTTGCTTGATGTTTAAAGAAAGAACCGTTCTTTTGATTAAGCCGGACGGTTTAAGGCGCGGTTTAGTGGGTGAGATTATCAGCCGTTTTGAAAAAAGGGGCTTAAAATTGGTGGCTTTGAAAATGGTTCGCCCGACATTGGAGCACATTGATGAACATTATCCAAGGGATGAGAGCTGGATTACCCGTTTGGGCGAAAAAAGTTTAAAAACTTACCGCGAACATAATTTGAATGTTAAAGAATTATTGGGTTTTGATGGGCCCTCGCAAATTGGGCAGGAAGTAAGAAAATGGTTGATTGAATTTATGATTTCCGCGCCCATCGCGGCTATGGTTTGGGAGGGCCCGCACGCGGTCTCGCAAGTCAGAAAAATTGTGGGACCGACAATTCCGTCGTTTGCGGAAGTGGGTACTATCCGCGGCGATTTTTCCATTGACGCGCCTACCGCCGCCAACTTGGAAAAAAGGCCGGTTCATAATTTGGTCCACGCTTCCGAGACAAAAGAAGAAGCCCAAAAAGAAATTGAACACTGGTTTGCGCCGGAAGAAATTTTGGAGTGGTAAAAATGTCAGAATTTGTTTTGCCATTTTTTCTTGCCCTTCTCGTTTCCGCTGTACTCACTTTTTTCATTGGCAGGTTGGCAGCAAAGCAAGGTTTTGTAGATTTTCCTTCGCCCCGCAAAGTACATAAAAAGCCGATTCCGCGTTTGGGCGGGGTGGCTATTTTTTTGTCTTTCTGGCTTTTGGTTTTTTCTCTTTTAAGAAATTTTGAGCCGCGCTTGGTGGGAGTATTTTTGGGCTCGGTTATCTTGGTAATTTTTGGTATTATTGATGACATTAAAAATCTTTCTCCAGCCACAAAATTACTGGGTCAAATTGCCGCTATTTTAGTCGTCCTTTTTTTTGGTCTGGGCATTGATTATCTAAGAACGCCTTTTGGTAATGTTTTTTATTTTTCCCAAATACTTTCTTTGTTTTTTACCGGGCTTTGGATTTTGGTTTTAGTCAATAGTATGAATTTTTTAGATGGTCTAGACGGCTTAGCCGCCGGCATTAGCACTATTGCGGCGTTGATATTATTTTTCTTAGCCAGCCGTCCGCCGGTGAGTCAATGGGATTTAGCGTTAATGACGATTGTTTTAGCTGGGGCGACCTTGGGATTCTTGCTTTGGAATTTTAACCCCGCCTCTATTTTTATGGGCGATTCGGGAAGCCAGTTTTTGGGATTTATGCTGGCAGTTCTTGCTGTAATCGCGGGCGGTAAAATTGCCACCGCGCTTTTGGTTTTAGGAGTGCCTATCTTTGATGCTTTTTGGGCGATACTGCGGCGGCTTTTTTTGGGCAAATCACCATTTTTAGCTGACAGACAGCATCTTCACCATCGCCTTCTTTCAATCGGTTTGCCACAACGTCTGGCGGTAATTTTTCTTTGGGTGCTGGCTTTGGTTTTTGGCGTTTTTGCTTTACTGGGCAACAACCCTCAAGAAAAAATTAGAGCCGGCCTTTGGCTTTTAGCGATTTTATTTTCTTTAGCTTTCCTCTTGGTTCTGGTAGAATGGAAGAGAGGAAAGAGAAATGCCCGAATATCATTTTGAAGGCCAGAAAGAAAACGAAAGAATTTCTATTGTGGCAAAGCAACACCCTTTTGTTTTGACCTGGCCTGTTTTGAAGGTCACCCTTTTATTTCTTGTTGTTATTTTTCTATTTTTGATTTTTAAGGCCTCGTTGTTTCCTTCTATTGCTTTAGCCATTTTTGTTTTGGTGGGTGGAATGTACCTTTTTACCACCTGGTTTTTGTGGCGTAACTATCTTTATATTGTGACCAGTCAGAGGATTGTCGTGGTCAGGCAGAAATCATTTTTTCACCGCCAAGTAACTGAAGCGCCGCTGGATAAAATTCAGGATGTGACTTTTGAAGTCAAAAATTTTTTTCAAAATATTTTTGATTATGGCATGGTTAAAATTAGAACCGCGGGCACAGCAGAGGTAATCCAGTTAGACAATGTGCGCAATCCTTACTTAGTCCAACAGGAAATAATTAAGGCGCAGGAACATTATCAAAGATGAGCAAGGTTTTAGACCTTTTAATTGTGGGTGGTTCAGCCGCGGGGGCGACAGCGGCTATTTATGCCCGGCGGCGGAATTTAAATTTTAAAGTCATCTCCCTGGATTTCGGCGGCGAGGTTGCCAAGAGCGGCGTTATTGAAAACTACCTTGGCTTTCTCAAAATAGACGGCATTGAATTAAGCGCTAAATTTAAGGAACATTTAAAGTCCGTTGGCGCGGAAGCACATTTGGAATGGGAGGTGGAGGAAATAAAAAAGCACGGTAATATTTTTAAGACAAAAACTAAAAAACGCGGCCGTACTTATAATTTTTTTTCTAAAACGGTTTTATTAACCACGGGCGCGACTCCAAAACATTTAAATATCCCGGGCGAGAAAGAGTTTTACGCCAAAGGGGTTTCTTATTGCACTGTCTGTGACGGGCCTCTATTTGACGGAAAGATAACCGTCACCATTGGCGGCGGTAATTCAGCGCTGGAGTCCGCGATTATGCTTTCCGAAATCGCCAAACAGCATTATCTGATTACCACTAATCCGGATATGAATGGAGACGGAGTTTTAATTGACAAAGTAAAAAAACTTAAAAATGTGCAAATTATTTATAATAGCCAAACGGCTAAAATTTTAGGAGATAGTTTTGTGACTGGTTTAGATTACAAAGACAAACAAAGCGGTAAATCAAAACATCTTCGGGCAGACGGCATTTTTATTCATATTGGCTTAGTGCCCAACAGTCAAATGGCCTTTGGCGTCAAAAAAAATAAATTCGGCGAGATAATCGTTGATTCTTTTTGCCGCACTTCTTTGCCCGGTTTTTTTGCGGCTGGCGATGTGACTAATATACCTTACAAACAAATTAGTATTGCGGTGGGGCAGGGAACTTGCTCGGCTTTGGCAATCGTGGACTATCTTAACAAATTAAAATCTTAGAAAATTACTTTTTCGGTTTGTTGAAAACAAAATAAGCAATAATAATAATAACCAGTCCGGCTAAGAAGGGGATAATTAAACTTGTTGAGTTGGTGGCAGGAAGTTGATTAAGCATTGATTTGATTGACCGGGGTTTTTGGTTTTTTACTTTCTAAAACATTAAGGATATTTTTAATGGCTAATTTGGCCATTTTGTCGCGAGTTTCGTTTGTGGCTGAAGCAATATGCGGCGTTAAAATCACATTTCTAAGTTGAGAAAGCCCCGGCGTTAATTTTGGTTCGTTTTCAAAGACATCCAGGCCCCCGCCTGCGATTTCCCCTTTTTTGAGAGTCCGATATAGCGCTTTTTCATCAACCACTGGCCCGCGCGCCGTGTTGATTAAAATTGCATCATTTTTCATTAATTTTAATTCTCTTTTGCCGATTAAGTGATGTGTGGCCGGGAGGAGGGGAACGTGCAGAGAAATGAAGTCGCTGTTTTTAATTAACGAGTTTAGGGGGCGGTATTGAATTTTGAGTCCTTGTTCTAATTTTTTTTGGCGGTGGACATCAAAATAAATAATTTTCATTCTAAAGCCGCGAGCGATTTCAGCCAGATAACTGCCAATTTTGCCCAAGCCAATAATGCCCAGCTTTTTTCCTTGAATTTGGCGCCCCAAAAAAAGAGTGGGTTCAAAACCACGGAATTTTTTTTGACGTATAAATTGGTCGGCCTCCACTATTCGCCGGGCGGTAGCCAAAAGCAAAGAAAAAGTATGTTCGGCCACGGCCTCATTAAGGACGTCAGGCGTGTTCGTGACCCAAATTTTTCGTTTGGTGCAGGCCTTAATATCAATATTGTCATAACCTACCGCGAAATTGGCGACAATTTTTAATTCTGGCCCCGCGGCCTTTAATATTTTTTCATCAATTTTATCGGTCAGCATAGAAAGAATAGCCGTAAAATTTTTACCGCGGAGATTTGAAATTGGCGACACAAATAAAGAGGCCTTTTTTTTCAATGGCCTAAGGTCAAAGTAGGGAACATTTTTAGTCACCAGAACTTTTGGTTTTTTCATTCGTTTTTCGTCTAAATTTTTTTCACCCGGAAACGAGAATATTTTTTAAGCCATTTTTTCATTTCAGCTAAAGTAAGTAATCCTGTCTGCGGCCCGATTTTACTCACCACGGAGGTGGCATTAAACGAGCCCCAGCGCATTGCCTCTGGCAGACCAAGGCCTTTTTCTGTGGCGGCCCAAAAACCTGCGGCGTACGAATCGCCGGCGCCAGTGGTTTCTAAACGTTTGGTATTTAAGGGGGGTAAATAATAGAGTGTTTTTTCCGAAGAAGAAAAACTATACGAGCCATTTTGGCCATCAGTAATCACGATAATTTTAGGACCCAGCGAGTTAAGATTTTCAGACAACCCTAAAACAAACCGAGCGGACTTGTCTTTAATGGGATGATGGGGGTGACGAAAATGAAGTTTTCTTTTGCCCGAGAGAAAGGCGGCTTCTTCTTTGTTTAAGAAAAGAATTTCCGTGCGTTTTATAATTTTTTTTTGTAATGCGCGAGGTATTTTTAGTTGAAAAGTGCCCGGATTGTAAGCAAGCTTAGCTTTCGTTTTGTCTAAATAATAAAACAGGCGAGGCAGTATCTTTATCCATCCTTTGCCCATAGAACTTAAGTAAATCCATTTTGTTTTAGGCATTTTAGGCGGCAATTGAAAAATTCTTTTTTCGTGAAAAACGAAAAGCGTTCTTTCCCCGTCATGATTTAGGGCCAAGGTGTGGTTGCTGTTTTTATTTTTTTCATTAACCACAAAATTTATTTTGACCTTTTCTTTTTTAAGTGTGTTTTTAATTTTATGCCCAATTTCATCATCGCCGACTTGAGTGACTAAAGCAGATTTTAGCCCCAGTCGCGCGGCGCCGACAGCCACATTACAGGAATTACCCCCAATTGTTGCCGTGGTTTTGCGAACAGGGATTTTATTGGCAAAGCTGACGCAAATTAGACAGTTAGCGTCATTATTTTTCTCTCCGTCTTTTTTCGGCGGGCAGACGAGTTTAATATCATTACTGGAAAGAAAAAGAAAAGTGTCTAAGGAGGTGTCGCCAATGCCAATTATATCAAGCATGATTTTGACTCCCGAATAATTTTATTTTTTCTTCAACTACCCTTTGAATCTCGCGGGTGGTATTGCCCAGAATAATTCGCGGGTCCTTTTCTTGCGCGGCATATTTTAAGATACCTTTTCGGAAGGCCGTTCGTAAATCAGTGTCTATATTTATTTTAACAATGCCGAATTTAATTGCCCTCTTGATTTCGTGGCGGGGAGTAGAGGAGGCGCCGTGTAAGACCAAAGGAATTTTAACGCTTTGGGCAATATTCTGTAAAAGTTTTAAATCCAGTTTTTCAGCCGCGAATTGGCCGCCGTGCACATTGCCAATACTAATAGCTAAACTATTTGCTTTTGTTTTTTGCGCAAAAATGGCGGCTTCCTCTGGCTCGGTCAACTTGCCGCCAATCACGCCGATTTCTGCTTCCACGCTAATGTTTTTGGGGCGGCAAAGATTAACGGTTTTTTGAGTTATCTTCAGATTTTCTGCGAGATTAACCTTGCTGCCGTCAAACATCACCGAAGTGAATCCCGCGCTAACCGCTTTTTTAATTAGACCAAAATCAAAGGAGTGGTCTAAATGCAGTACCACGGGATTTTTTGTTCCAGAGGATTCAGTTTTAATAATGGATGTGATTTGGTTTAAGCCGGCATACTCAATTGTTTTAGGGGAAACGCCGATAATCACCGGGGCTTTCAGTTTTTCAGCCGCTTTAATAACAGCCCTAGCGGTTTCTAAATTAAAAACATTAAACTGCCCAACAGCATAGTGTTGCCGACGCGCTTCTTTAAGAATTTTTTGAGAATTGTTAAGCATTTTTTTTGCGTTTTAAAACCTTTATTATTTTTTTGACAATGAAAGGAGCAGTAAAGCCGTATTTTTCTAAAAGTTCTTTTGGCTCGCCGGATTCGCCAAAAGTGTCCGGCATTCCGACTCTTTCCATGGGAACCGGAAAGTTCTCGACTAAAATTTCAGCCACCGCACTTCCCAGACCGTTGTCGATTTGATGTTCTTCCACTGTCACCACGGCCCTTGTTTTGGCGACCGAGCGAAGAATAGTTTTTTTATCTAATGGTTTAATGGTATGAGAATTAATAATTTCAGCTAAAATGCCTTTTTTGACTAATTTCTGTGCCGCAAGCAGTGCTTCGTAGAGCAGGGGACCGCAGGCGATAATTGAAACATCTTTGCCCTCAATAAAAACTTCGGCTTGGCCAATTTTAAATGGTGTTTTTTCTGTGGTTAGCACGGGAGTTTTTTCGCGCGCAAAGCGAAAGTAAACTGGCCCTTGAAATTGGGAGGCCGCCAAAGTCGCTTTTTTGGTTTCAAAATAATCTGAAGGGGCCATAACTATCAAGTTAGGCAAAACGCGCGTGATGCCAATATCTTCCAGGGCTTGGTGCGTGGCGCCATCCGGACCCACGGAAACGCCAGTGTGAGCGCCGGCAATTTTGACATTAGCATTGTTGTAGCAAACAGAAACTCTAAGCTGGTCCCAATTGCGACCGGGCGAAAAAACTGCGTAAGAGGAAATAAAAGGAATTTTGCCTGCCACGGCCAAACCGGCGGCAATGCCCATCATATTTTGTTCTGCCACGCCGCATTCAATAAAACGGTCGGGAAATTTTTCTTCAAACTTTTGGGCGCGCGTAGATTCTTTTAAGTCGCCGGTTAGAACAACCACATTAGGATTTTTTTCACCCAAAAAAACCAATCCGTCACCATAACCATCGCGGGTAGGGACCTGTTCAACATCCTTGTCAAAAAGTTTTGGATTAAGATAGAGTTTGGGGTTTAACATAAGTTATTAAATCCAAATGACAAAATCCAAATTTCAAATGAAATCTAAATTACTAAATATCAAAAATATTTTTAAGCTTTGGATTTTGATCTTGATTTGACATTTGAGCTTTGGATTTTTGATTTTTTATTCATGCTCCGACCTTATCTTCCCGTCCAAAGTCCGCAATTGTCTTAATGCTTTTTTTGCTTCATCTGGCTTCGGCGGAATTCCATGCCAGTGAAAATCAAATTCCATAAAATCAACGCCTTTGCCCGGTATGGTGTGCGCTATAATTAAAGCGGGTTTTTCAAAAATAGCTTTCGCTTCGCGACAGGCGTCAATAATTTGTTCAAAATTATGACCATCAATCTCTAAAACATGCCAGCCAAAGGCCTCGTATTTTTCTTTGAGTGGTTCTAAGGGCATAATATCTTCCGTAAAACCATCAATCTGAATATTGTTGCGGTCAATGATGGCTGTTAAATTATTTAGACGGTTTTTGCCGGCAAACATAATTGCTTCTTGAGTTTGTCCTTCCTGTTGTTCCGCATCAGACATTAAGCAGTATATGCGATGTTTTTGATTATCCATTTTTGCCGCCAAAGCCATACCAATGGCCTGCGAGAGTCCCTGCCCCAAGGGACCGCCTGTATTTTCCACGCCCGGCAAAGAGCCGCGATGCGGATGTCCTTCTAAGCCGCTGCCCAATTTTCTTAATTTTTTTAATTTTGTCTTGGAAAAATAACCGACTTGAGCTAGGGTAGCGTACCAAACCGGGCAGATGTGACCGTTGGACAAAACCACGCGGTCTCGCCCTGTCCAGTTTGGTTTTTGGGGATTGTGATTTAAGACATTAAAATAAAGAGCTGTAAAAACATCCGCCATGCCTAAGGGACCGGCCGAATGTCCCGAGCCGGCCGCCACCAAGGACTCTATAATGTTTTGGCGAATTTCATTCGCCACTAAAGCCAATTTTTTTTCAGAACTAATTTTTTTCATTACAATATTTTCGCGGCAATTTTCATTGCCAGATGAAAGAGCTGGACAGCGTAGCCCCATTCGTTATCGTACCAAGCGAATATTTTTACCAAGTCACCCCCCACCACGCGTGTTAATCCAAGGTCAATGGTAGCGGCGTAAGGACTTTTAATAATATCCGAAGAAACAAGAGGGTCTTCGGTCACATTGATTACATCTCTGTAGAAAGAATTTTTTGCCGCTTTTTTAAAAATTGCGTTGACCTCCTCTACGCTCGTTTTACGGCTGACTTGCGCCGTGATGTCGGAAATGGAGCCAACCGCCAGAGGAACACGCAGAGCCACGCCGTCAAACAGCCCTTTGAGTTCCGGAATAGCTTTGGTGGTGGCTATAGCCGCGCCAGTGGAGGTGGGAACAATATTAATAGCCGCGGCGCGCGCTCTTCGTAAGTCATTATTTGGACCATCCACTAAACTTTGCGAAGAAGTGTAGCCATGGGCTGTGGTGACCATTGCTTTTAAGACACCCAGTGCCTGGCGCAAGATAGCAATGGGCGCGGCAATGCTGTTGGTGGTGCAGGAAGCGTTGGAAACCACTAATTCTTTATTTAGATTTTGAACATTGACGCCCATTAAAAATGTAGGCACATTATTCTCGCCTTTGTGGGGAGCAGAAATGATTACCCTTTTAGCGCCGGCTTTAATATGGGCAAAGGCGTCTTTATTTTTATTAAAATGGCCGGTGGCTTCAATGACTATATCAATTTTTAATTTTTTCCACGGCAATTTGCGTGGGTTCGGCTCCGACAGTACCAAAAGTTCAGAGTTATTAATTTTTATTTTATTTTTAATACCTTCAATGCGGTAGGGGAGAGTACCGTAAACAGAATCGTATTTCAAAAGATAAGCCAATGTTTCTGGTTCAGTGAGATCGTTAACAGCCACAATGCTTTTGTGTTGGTTTTTTTCCAAAGCCAGACGATAAAACTGCCGTCCGATGCGGCCAAAACCATTAATGGCGATTCTAATTTTTTTTGCCACCTTGCCCCTCCTCAAATGCTTTGGTTATTTTTAAAAATTCCTGATGCGGGTTTTTGGCTTTTAAAATACTGCTTCCAGTAGCCGCAAAGTCGGCACCGGCTTTTGCCGCCTTACTTACATTATATACATTAATGCCGCCGTCGACTACTATTTTGATTTTTTTATTTTTTTGACGCAACCCTTTAATTTTTTCTAAAGTGTCTGGAATAAATTTTTGCCCTTGCCTGCCCGGGATGACGCTTAAAAAGAGGACATAGTCAAAATCCTTAACAAAAGGATAAAATTCTTTTAGTTTGGTTTGAGGATTAATCGCTAAGCCAATTTGAAAACCCTGTTTTCTGAAATAATCGGTGATTTTTTGTGTCTGCCTGCTGGCTTCAAAATGGAACGCGACTTTTTTAAATAATTTATTATTTAATTTACCGGCGTATAAAATCGGATTTTTAACCATTAAGTGAGCTTCCAGAAAACTTTTTGTTTTGATTTTGGATATTTGCTTGGGCGTGATAGAGAAATAGGGGACGAACTTGCCATCCATAAAATCAATTTGTATAAGTGGACTGAATACTTCTAAGATTTTTAGTTTGTTTTTAAAATCAGTGATATTATTTGTTAAAACGGCTGGAATTATTTTATTCATTTTCCAACTTTTTTATTTTATTGAGCCGTCTTTTATGTCTGGCTTGGTTAGAGAAAGAGGTATCAAGCCACATTTCTACAATTTTTTTGGCTAAACTTGCCTTCACAAAATCAGCGGGCAAACTTAAAACATTTGTATCATTATGTTCCCGCGTTTCTTTGGCTCCTTTAATTGTCCAAACCAGCGCGGCTCGCACATTTTTGGCCTTATTGGCGACAATGGCGGTGCCTTGACCAGAACCGCAAATGACAATGCCGCGGAAGTTTTTATTTTTAGAAATTTTTTGAGCCACTGGCCAAGCAAAGTCCGGATAATCAACCGAATCCCTGGAATTTGTTCCAAAATCAAAAATCAAAAATCCCTTTTTGGAAAGCCATTTTTTTAAGACCTCTTTTAACTCAAAGCCGCGATGGTCGGCGCCTAAATAAATTTTCATTGTCAGGGAAATATTCTGCGGCTTGCCGCAGATTATCTTATGTTGAGCAGTTTTTCCAGTTTGGCCTGATTAAAACCCACCACTAATTCTTCATTTTTGCCTTCTTTAATAATCGTCACCGGTACACCCATCTGGCCGGATTTGGCAACCATTTCCTTAACCGCTTTTGGATTTTCATCAACATAAATATTAGTGAACTTAATCTTTTTTTCTGTTAAGAAATCTTTTTCCGCGGCGCAGTAAGGGCAGGTGTGGGTGGAATAAATTGTGACTTTACTCATTTTTTCCTTTTTTAATCGGGGAGTTTTTCCGGTCCCCGGTTGCGGTTATTTTTTAAGAATTCTTTGATTTTTTCTTCGTCCAGAGAGTCCAGATTTAGGACATAACCCCACGAAGACAGGGCGATTAAAGTATCGTTTTTAGCGCGGGGCGCCAAGACAGTTTTAGCAGGATAGAGGCGAGCCAGTTCTTTTAATTTTTCAACTACTTCCTTGGGCGCTTCCGGTTTGTAGAAAAGATTGACGCCGCCGTGTTCTAAGTTATGCACCAATTGTTCATCCGCAAGTTCATAATCATAGATGCCCCAATCAGCTGGTTTTTCCCAGTGCCATCCGGAAGAAGGCGGGTTAGAATTGTAGGGAGCGTGGGGATTCTGGGGAGCAATGTGTTCGGCGCCCTGAATGTCGAATGATTTGCCAAGGGGCGAAAGATTTTGGGGTTGGTTTTTCTCGCCTAAATAAACTCCACCCAAAACAATTAAAATCAAAGCAGTCGTAATCAAAATTATAACCTGGTTCACTTTTTCTTTCCCCGCTCCCTCCCTTTTTGACGTTTTCTCTCTTCTTTTTTGATTAAGTTAATTACTTTTTTCACTAATGTTTTAGGGTCATTGTCTGTTACAACCTTGCCGCGTCCTCTTTCAGCAATTTTTAAAAGATGTTCCACTTCAGCCATAGTGCCGCCACTGCCTGTTAATATGCCAATCGGTTTTTTGTCTTCAAAAGCAATCGTAAATTCGTTTAAGGTGCCGATTCTGCCGCAGATGAAAATCACCCCGTCGCAGGCGCGTACAAAAAGAAGGTTGCGGCCGCTGTAAGCAAAACCAGTGTAGATAATAATATCTAATTCATCGGCTGGCAAGTGGTATTTTTTAACATGCTCGGCCCTTGAGGAAGCGGGCGAGATTCCGACAGTTAAGCCCCCCGCTTTTTTAGCGCCATGCGCGGCGTGGTGGGGGACACCCGAAGTGTCGCCGGTTACGCAGATAGCACCGGTTTCGGCAATTTGCTGGCCGATAATTTGGGCTTTTTTGAAAGCGCCCGGTTCACAATTATTGACCGACGAACCCGAGACACCAATTTTGTACTTCATTTTTGGATACTTTGCGATTAGTCGAGGAGTAGTTTATTTTGGCGGCGACAATGTCCCGTTCTTTAGGGCGGGGTAGTTTATTTTTCTGTCCTCTTATTGGTTATTATATCAAACCATTGATTATATTTTCAAACGCCGCAGTAAAGCGGCATTAATGGCGACAATCACGGTAGAAAGTGACATAAATAAAGCGGCTAAGGCGGGTTGGAGTAAAATTCCTTTGGAAACCAAGACACCCGCGGCCAAAGGCAGGGCCACTACATTATAACCCGTGGCCCAGAAAAGATTTTGGACCATCTTGGCAAAAGTGGCGCGGGAAAGTTTAATGATTTTTACGATATCGCGCGGGTCGTTTTTGACTAAAATAATGCCGGCGGATTCAATGGCCACATTGGTGCCCGCGCCAATGGCGATGCCAAGGTCGGCTTGGGTAAGCATGGGCGCGTCATTGATGCCATCGCCCACAGCGGCAATTTTCATTTTATCTTTCTGCAAAATTTTGACTTTAGTTGATTTATCCTGTGGTAGCACGCGGGCAAAATACTCGTCAATCTTTAGTTTTCCGGCGACCCACTTAGCGACTTCCTCGGAATCACCGGTAAGCATAGCGGTTTTAATACCCAATTTTTTTAATTCCTCAATTGCTTCTTTGGATTTAGAACGGATTTGGTCAGAAAGTGAAATCGCGCCCCAAAGTTCGTTTTTCTTGATGATAAAAATAATGGTTTTGCCTTTTTGATTTTCAGTTTTAATTTCCCTGGCTAAATTTTTCGGAAGAGAGATTTTATTTTTTTCTAAAGCCGCTAATCCGCCCACAATAATTTCGCTATTTTTCACTTTTCCCCTTACTCCCACGCCGGGTAGGGCAGTGAAGCCGGTGACTGGCAGGAGATTTATTTTTTGTTTCCGGGCTTGTTCAAAAATGGCCTTGGCCACAAAATGTTCCGAATGTGCGTCAACCGAAGCCGCCAGTTGCAGTATTTCTTTTTCACTAATATCATTTGACTTTATTATCTTATCCACCCCATATTTTCCCGTGGTCAAGGTTCCGGTTTTATCAAATAAGACCACCTTAATTTTACGCGCCAGCTCCAAAGACAGGCGCTTTTTGACCAAAAATCCATTTTTCGCCGCTAAAGTAGTGGAGATAGAGGCCACCA
>CAZKOU010000001.1:0-13049 GCA_964554505.1 uncultured Candidatus Saccharibacteria bacterium | reverse complement strand
CAGCGGAATAGCCAAGCCCAAAGCGTGCGGACAGGCAATCACTAACACCGCGACTGTGCGTTCTAGGGCAAAGGCATAATCCGGCGAATAAATAATCCAAATTAGAAAGGTCAGAATACCCCCTCCGACCGCCACAAGGGTCAAATAAAACGCGGCTTGGTCAGAAAGAATTTGCAAACGCGATTTTGATGATTCTGCCTCCGCTACCAAGCGCATTACGCCAGCCAGAAATGTTTGCTCTCCGATTTTAGTGACTTTGATTTTAAGAGAACCGTCTCCATTGATTGTTCCGGCTATCACTTCGCTTCCGATTATTTTTTTAACTGGCTTTGATTCTCCGGAAATCATTGACTCGTTAACATCTGATTCTCCTTTTACCACTTTTCCGTCAACCGGAATTTTGCCGCCGGGCCTAACAAAAACTAAATCATTGATTTTTAGTTCTGAAACAGGAATGGTTTTGGTTTCCATTTTATCCATATTCTGGCGGATGGAACTTTGAATTATTACCTCTGCTGTATCGGGCAGAAGTTTTGACAGTTCTTTAAGCGCTCCTTGAACGCTCTTAACCGCTCTCATTTCCAAATAATGTCCCAAAAGCATAACCGTAATCAGGGTGGTCAATTCCCAGAAAAGAGTGCGAGGATTGTTGCTTAGTACAGCAAAGATGCTATAAAAGTAAGCGACAGAAATCGCCAAAGCGATTAATGTCATCATGCCCGGCATTCTGGCTTTTAATTCCCGAAAACTACTGGCTAAGAAAACAAACCCGCCGTAAAAAAAGACGATTGAACTTAAAATTAGAGGTAAATAATTTGAGCCGGGAAAACCGGGTAATTTAACATTAAAAAATTTTTCCAACAGTTCGGAGTAGAGCAATACCGGAACAGTCAAAATTAAACTCACCCAAAATTTTTGAGCAAAGGCAATCAATGAATGGCCAGTATGTTTGTCAAAATTTTCGTTTTTGGTCTTTTGATGAGTCGCGCGATTTAATTTTTGACCTTTAGGGGCGGTTTTTTGACTTTCTACTAAAGCCATTCCACATTCAGGACAGCGACCCGGGACAGCCGATTCTATTTCCGGATGCATCGGGCAGATATAAATTTTTCTATTTTTAGAATCGCTCATTTTCTTTTTGATAATTTATAAATTGATAAAATTTCCTGGACAGCTTTAGTTTTCTTGCCGGATTTGATTTGTTCTATGGCGTGGGTTGAGAGATGATTTTGTAAAATCAGGTCTTCTAAACTGGAAAGCGCCTGTTTAATGGCGAGCGATTGATTGATAATCAAAACGCAATATTTATCATTTTCAACCATTTTCGCTAGACCGCGAACTTGGCCTTCAATTAAACGCAGCCGTCTTAATGATGATTGTTTGATATTTTGTTTCATACCATTATAATACCCCAGAGGGGTATTTTTGTCAAGTTCAGAAAATAGCAGCGGCATCCCTATAAGCCATATTGCTCCGGGATTGCGCCTGATATAGAACAAACTGCATTAAATCAGCCACCATAAAAGAAGCGCTCCCAAAATAAGCATCATTATTCCCAAAACCAAATTAGAAAACCGCCCATATTTTTCCTGCCACTTTTTAATTTTTAGAAGAACCCTTTCATTGCCCGCGAAAATAAAGATAACCACGAGAGGCAAAACGAACATCAGATTGTAAAGTAAAAGATAGCTAATCCCTTTTAGAAAAGTTTCTTTGGCGGCCAGAAAGGCCAAGGTAACTAAGTAAATTGCGCCCGAGCAGGGGAATTCACAAAGCGCCACAAAAAATCCCAAAGCGATTGCCGAAAGCACAGTTAATTCTTTTTTGGTCTGAAAAACGCGGCAGACAGAAAGCAGGGGAGAAAGTATTGGAATCCAAAAACCGCGCCAAAAGTATTCCTTGAGATTCCAAAGCCCGATTAAGAAAACCAAGAAAGCCGCTACCCAGCCAAAGAAATTATGAATGCCGAAAATATGCACGGCTCTAAGAAGCCCCAAGCCGATTAAAAGGTAAGTTAAGTAGATAGCCAAAATGTAAAAAAGTCCAAAATGCCAGACACTTTCTTTTTTAGTTTTCAATGTAAAAAGCAAAGCCAAATAAAAAAGCAAAACGCCAATGGCGCAGGGATTTATGGAATCAATTAAACCATTGATTAAAATCAGGGCGAGCATTTTTAATTGACCGCGGCGGTAAAGTGAAATTCCAAAAGCGGTTTAAGTGGGTCGTTTGTGCTTAAAGTAACCGCTCTTTTTATCTCACCCTTAACCGGATGGACGGCTGGCTCGTAGATAATTTTTAGAATTCCTTCCTTGCCCGGCTCAATTTTGCCCAGCCACTGATTTTCGCCGTGCATGGTAAAAACAGGACTTTCCTTTTGATTGATAATAATTTGGGCTTTAGTGCAGTCGCAGGAAGTAGAGATGTTGCCCACTTCCAAAGTTTTTTGCCCGCTGTTTTTGAGAATAATGTCTTTGGTTTTAATTTCCGAAAGATTTATCTTGCCAAAATCAAAATCAGTTAAGGAAGTTTCTATTTTGGGTTTTTCATTTTCACTCTCGCTGTAAGCAGTGAATTTTGTTTGAGGGGCGGGAGAAAAGAAAGAAAAACCGATTGCTAAAGCGGCAATGGTTAAAATAATGCCAATGGTTACTAATAAAAACGGGTCAGTTTTTTTCATCTAAGAATTTTTTTAATTTTTCTTTGGTCTGGTAACCGATTAAGAAATTTTTGTCTTCAGCCAAGAAAGTTGGCGTGGCTGTAATGCCGTACTGTTCAAAGAATTCCGGATGCGCCTTGACATCCATGGGTCTCACTTTGTAACCCTCGGCCGAAAGTTCCTTTAAGACCTCTGATTCTTTTTGACACCATCCGCAAAGGTCAGAGTAAAAATATTTGACCTTTGCCGTGTCGCTGAAGTAAATGGGAGATTTTTGGGTTACTCCCAAGACATCCCCTTGGTTTTTGTTCACGCGCCGCCAAGCCACGACTCCCGCCACTGCGGCTGCAAAAAGAACTAAAATAATCAACGCCAATACTGTTTTAGCCATTTAGGATTCCTTTCAATTTTTCGCGGAAAGGAAGGATATTTTCCACCTGGCTTTTGGTTTTAACAATTTTAATGCGGCCATTTTGTCTTAATTCTAAAAGCAGGGGTGTTTGGCCGGGGAACTCGGCTACCAATTCTTTTAATTTTTCCAGAATATCCTTGCTGACATTATACGGTAAACTAACCACTAATGGTTCATTTTTTTCGCTCTCACTTTTTTCGTGATGATTGTTTTCAGACACGATTGTGGGGCCTAAGTTTTGCGCGAGATTTAAATTTTTTGCTTTTTCAACCAGCACTTTTAATTGATTATCTTTGATATTGGTTTTGCCCCAAGCCACGAGCACATTGTCTGTCTGCCAAAGAGCAGTTTCTTTCTGATAAATTTTTGGGAAAACCACCAGTTCCGTGTTGCCGCTCATATCTTCCAGACGCGCAAAGCACATTGGCTCGTTATTTTTAGTTAGAATTTGTTTGGCCTGTGTAATAATGCCAGCCACTTTGACGTTTTGATTGGCTTTTAGTTCGTTAAGCGGCAGGGGATTTTCTTGTTCAATAGCGGGCAGATAATCTTTCAGCGGATGTTCCGAAAGGTAAATGCCCAAGAGATCTCTTTCCCAAATTAGTTTTTGTTTTTTGGTGGCCGGCGTTACAGCGGGAAGAGAAAGAGTAGGGGAGGCGGTTGGATTTTCTTTCATTGAGCCGAATAAGTCAAATTGTCCCTCGGTTTTTTGGTAGGTTTTACTGCCGGCTGTTTTTAATATCAAATCAGTGGCGGCCAGCAGTTGGTTTCTTTCGCCTAAACTATCCAGGGCGCCGGCGGAAACTAAGTTCTCCCAGACCTTTTTATTAATGACCGCACTAGTTAGGCGCAAGGCAAAATCAGCCACATTTTTATAAGGACCGTTTTCCTTTTTTTCTTCCGCAATTTTTTCCGCCACCCCAAAGCCCACATTTTTAATCGCGGCTAAGCCAAAACGGATGTAAGGGCCGACCACGCCGAATTCGGGAAACGATTCATTAATATCCGGCGGCAGAACTTTGATTTTCATTCTTTCGGCTTCAGACACGGCTTTGGCTATTTTGTCCAAATTGTTTTGTTCAGAAGTTAAAAGCGCGGCCATAAATTCCGCCGGAAAATGAGCTTTCAAATAAGCGGTTTGAAAGGCGATTAAAGCGTAACCAGTGGCATGAGCCCTGTTAAAACCGTAACGGGCGAAGGGTTCAATGAAGGAAAATAATTTTTCGGCGATTTCTTTTTTCACCCCTTGTTTCTGCGCGCCAGCAATGAACTTTCCTCTTTGTTCAATTAAAAGTTTTTTGATTTTTTTACCCACTGCCTTACGCAGGATATCTGCTTCGGCTAAAGTAAAGCCGGCAATATCGCGGGCGATTTGCATTACCTGTTCTTGATAAACCGCAATGCCGAGGGTATCTTTCAAAATTGGTTCTAATTTAGGATGAAGATAGGTGATTTTTTTTCGACCGTGCTTGCTGGCAATGTAATCGGGAATCCATTCCATAGGTCCGGGGCGGTAAAGCGCCACCATTGCCACAATGTCATCAAAAGTGCTGGGCCTTAATTCCTTGAGATGGCGTTTTATGCCGTCACTTTCTAATTGAAAAACGCCCGTGGTTTCTGCCTTGGCCAGAAACTCAAAGGTTTTAGGGTCATCTTGCGGAAAAGTTGAAGGGTCAAGTTCAATGTTTTTGGTTTTGCGAATAATGCGCAGGGCGTTTTTAATAATAGTCAGATTGGCCAAGCCCAAAATATCAATTTTCAAAAGACCGATTTTTTCAACGTCATACATTGAGTACTGCGTGATAATACCCTGTTCGCCACGGGGAGCGAACTGTAAAGGCGCATAGTTATCCAGCGGCTCGCGCGAAAGCACAATACCGGCCGCGTGCATGGAAGCGTGGCGAACCACACCCTCTAACTGAAAAGACATTTCCAAAATGCGTTTGGCTTCAGCGTTGGTTTCGTAGATTTGTTTTAATTCTTTGTTGGTTTTGAGCGCTTCTTCTAAAGTTAAACCAAAAGGAATTAATTTGGCTAAGCGGTCGCCCAAAGAGTAGGGTAGTCCCAAAGCGCGCGTTACATCGCGTACCGCCAACCGGGCTTTCATCACTCCGAAAGTAATAATTTGCGCCATGTGGTCGTGGCCATATTTATTGGCAATATATTCAATAACCTCGGCGCGACGGTCATCGGGAAAATCCAAGTCAATGTCTGGCGGCGCCACACGGTCGGGATTTAAGAAACGTTCAAAAAGGAGATTGTATTTAAGGGGGTCAATGTCAGTGATGTTTAGTAAATAGGAAACAATCGAACCCGCCGCGCTGCCGCGGCCCGGCCCCACTAAAATGCCTTGGCTTTTCGCCCAATTAACAAAATCCTGCACAATTAAAAAGTAATCTATAAAATCAGTATTTTCGATGACCATTAATTCGTATTCCAGACGCGCCTTTGCCGCGCTTGCTTTTTCATTTCCTTCTCCGTACTTCTTTTTAAAACCATTTTGACAAAGAAAACGGAGGTAGAGGATTTTTTCGGAATGTCCCGGGGGCAGTTCAAAGTCCGGCATAATTGTTTTGTCTAATTCCAATTTAAGTTCGCACTGCTCGGCAATTTTTAAAGAATTGTCTATGGCGGCGGGAGTATCTTTAAAGCGCTGGGCCATCTCGTCTGAAGAAAGCATAGAGAAATCCGAACCGCGAAAAGAGAGGCGCTCGGTATCATCCACTTCTTTTTTGGTTTGGACGGCTAAAAGTACTTCGTGGGCCTCTTTGTCTGTCTCTTTTATATAATGTATATCGTTAGTGGCGACCAGCGGGATATTTAATTTTTGCGAGAGAGCGATAAGGGTTTGGTCAACTTTGTTTTGTTCCGGAATTTCGGGGTGGGATTGAATTTCCAAGTAGAAGTTTCCGGGGTCAAAAATTTCCTGATATTCCAAAATAATTTTTTTAACCCCTTCTTCTTTGAGATTATTGGCAATAGCGCGGGGGATTTCCGCCGCTAAACAGCCCGAGAGCGCCATTAAACCCTCCGAGTATTCCTTAAGCAGTTTTTTATCCACGCGCGGTTTGTAATAGTAACCCTTCAAGTGGGCGAGCGTGGTCAGTTTGATTAAGTTTTTGTAACCCGTTTCATTTTTGGCTAAAACGGTTAAGTGATGTGGCGAGGCGTCTATTTTGGGCGTTTTGTCTAAATGACTTCTTCTGGCTAAATAAAATTCCACGCCCACGATGGGTTTAATATCCGCCTCCCGGCATTTTTCATAGAATTCAATTGCTCCATACATTACACCGTGGTCGGTTAAGGCCAAGGCAGGCATTTTATACTCTTTGGCTTGAGCGATCAACTGGTCAATCCTGCCTAATCCATCCAGAAGGGAGTAATGCGAGTGCGCGTGAAGATGAACAAATTGAGGCATATCTTCTTAAAAATAACATACTATTTGACGAGATTAAATAGATTTGATATATTAGTGACGAGTTGCTTGCTGATTTTTGACTAAAAATCCCAAGCACCAAATCCAAATTTTTAAAAAAATTTCAAATTTCAAGCACCAACATCCAATCAAGTCCCAATATTCAAGTTTCAAACAAAATATTTTGTTTAGATAGGATTCATATTCGTGGAATTTGATGCTTGATTGGAATTTGTAATTTGGATTTTGGAGTTTAAAAAGATATGGCTCATACAAAGGCGAAAGGGGCTTCTAAATTAGGCCGGGACTCAAAAGCCAAGCGCTTGGGCGTAAAGCTTTTTGGCGGCCAGAAAGTCAAAGCCGGACAAATAGTGGTGCGTCAGCGCGGCACCAAGTGGCACTTGGGGGAGGGAGTGGATAAGGGCGGGGACGATACTATCTTTGCGCTCAAAGACGGCATTGTAGTTTTTTCCCGCCGAAAAAAGTTTACCTTACGTGGTCGGCCGCGTTCTAAAACATTAGTGTCTGTCAATTCGCTATGAACACGCGGCTTTTAAGTTCTCAAAAAGATTATCTCAAACCAGAACTTCCTGTTTTTAAATCAGGAGACACGGTTTTAGTCCATCAGGAAATAAAAGAAAGCGGCAAGAAAAGAACACAGATTTTTGAGGGTATAGTTATTGCCCGCCACGGCCGCAAAAATCTTGACGCCTCTTTTACAGTCAGAAAGATGGCTGCTGGCGGCATTGGCGTAGAGAAGGTTTTTCCGCTCCACTCCCCTTTAATTCTCAAGATTGAAAAATTGAAAAGCGCTAAAACCAGGAGAGCTAAGCTTTATTATTTACGCCAAAGGGTGGGTAAAAAAATTAAACTCAAAGAGAAAAATGAACCAGGAAAAGCGACTGGGCCAAACAGGGGAGAAAATAGCCGCCGCACATTTAAAGAGCAAGGGGTACCGGATTCTCAAGACCAACCTCAATCTTAAAATCGGCGAGGTTGATATTTTGGCGCAAAAGAAAGACGCCTTGGTTTTAGTGGAAGTGAAGACCAAAAGCAATTTGGATTTTGGTTTTCCTTCCGAGATGGTGACCGCCAAAAAGAGGCATAAATTAAATCAGTTGGCGCAAATGCTTTGTTTTCAATATCCCAACAAAGATATTCAACTTGATGTCATTGCCATTGATTATTCCAAATCCCAACCAGAAATTGACCATTTAGAAAATGTCTTCTTTTAGAGTTCGTTTCGCCCCGTCTCCCACGGGCAACTTGCATTTAGGAGCAGCGCGCACCGCGCTTTTTAATTATTTATCAGCCAAAAAGAGGAAAGGGAAATTAGTTTTAAGAATAGAGGATACGGACAAAGCGCGTTCTAACAAGGTTTTTGTCAAAAATATCTTAGAATCCCTTTCTTGGTTGGGTCTTTCTTGGAACGAGGGCCCTTTTTTCCAATCAAAGCGTTTGAAGATTTATCAGAGATATTTAAGGGTCTTGGTTAAAAAGGGGCTGGCTTATCAAAGAGAAGGAGCGTGGTGGTTTAAGGTTGGGGAAGTAAAAGAGGGTGAAGTGCGGTTTTTGGATTTGATTCGGAGGGAGATTAGCTTTCCTCTTGAAGAAATCAAGGATTTTGTGCTGTTTAAGAAAGATAAAAACCCCACTTTTTTGTTTGCCGGAGCAATAGATGATTTAGAGATGAAAATCAGTTGTGTGGTAAGGGGGGAAGACCACATTTCCAATACGCCAAGGCAGATTTTGCTTTACCGGGCCCTGGGAGCAAAATTACCTTCTTTCGCTCACTTGCCTTTAATTTTAGCGCCGGAAAAAACCAAACTCTCTAAAAGAACCGGGGCAATAGGGGTCCTGGATTACCGGAAAACCGGTTATTTGCCGGAAGCGCTACTCAATTTTTTGGCTTTATTGGGTTTTCATCCCGAGGAAGAGAGTCAAAAAGAGGTTTTTTCGCTCAAAAAATTGGTTTCAACATTTGACATAAAAAAGGTGCAAAAAAGCGCCAGTATCTTTGATATCAATAAACTTAATTATCTTAACGCTTATTACATTCGCCAACTTCCTTCCCGACAATATCTTAGCCAGTTAGGGGAGTGGTTAAAGAGGTGGGGCGGCTCGGAGAAAAATGTTTTAAGAAAACCCTTTTTCTCCCAAGCCGCGCTGTCTGTTCAGGACCGTTTAACATTTTGGGGCGAGTTTGGGCAACTGGCCCATTTTTACCTTGAACGGCCGAAAATTCAAAATGTCCAAAAATTAGTTTTCAAAAAGTCCGACCAAAAATTAACTTTACGCGGCCTTATTACGGCTTTAGATTTACTTCAGGAAACTGGCGCGGCGCTTTGGAAAAGCCCGGCTTTACTCGCCCGTTTACTTAAAAAAGCGGTGAAAGAAGCCAATTTAAGCCCGGGCGATGTTTTCTGGCCAGTACGTTATGCTCTCTCCGGCGAAGAGGCCAGTCCGCCGCCCCAAGTTCTCTTAAGTGTTCTGGGTAAAAAAGAATCCCTTATCCGGATTAAAAAATCAATTGATTTATTGGAATAAAAGGAGTAGAATTTCAGAAGAAAGGGGAGGATAAGGGAAGAAAAGGGTGGATAAGGGAAAAGAAAAAAGAAAGGGAGGGAGAAGTTAAGAATTGAAATTGCGGGGTGGTGCAATGGTAGCACGCCGGACTCTGGATCCGGTAATGAAGGTTCGAATCCTTCCCCCGCAGCCACCTGTTGAGTCCGCCTAAGGCGGGACGAAGAAAGGAAAGTAACGGGACTATGGCGCTATCGTCTAGTGGCAGGACATCGGCTTCTCAGGCCGAAAACCGGGGTTCAAGTCCCCGTAGCGCTACCACTCGAAACACGATTTTCCCTTATTGACATATACTTTCAAAACCAATAAGATAAAGAAAAGGGGAAGGTTTTGTTAATGAAAAAGGAGGGGTTATCGTTGGTTAATCAAGTCCATCAGGATTTAAGCCAGAAGTATTTTTGGTATAACTGGTGGCATGGCCGTCGCTTTTCAGGGATAATTCACTGGATAGTTTTGGTTGTTTATGGTCTGACCATTTTTCCGGTTCTTTCTTCTCTGGTCAATCCGCGGTTTTCTTACTCGTCAGCCGGAGAAGAGCGAGGGTCTAACATTATTTCTAAACCGATTGTTCAAATTGGTTCTAACAACATTATTGACGATACCGATACCGTGGCCGAAGAAGACGGTCAGGACTATGACTTTACCGCAGACAACAATATCCTCAAAACCGCCTTGGTTAAGAGCGATGATAAGTCAGCTGCCTTGGTTGTTTTTGACAGCCGGAACAAATCCAGATACGTGCGCTTTGTTTTGCGCGACAAAAATAATAAAGAGTTTAAAAATGTTTCCAAGAAAAATCAAGCCAACAATAAATTGGAATTAACTGTTTCGGCTGACTCTGACGTTTCTTACACTTTAGAAAATCAGAAACTTAAAGAGGAAATTATTGTCAAAAACCGTGGGCTGCTTACCCCTTCCAATTCGCTTGGTTTTACCTTAAATTTGAACGGCTTGCAGGCCGAGGAGGCCGGCAATAATATTGATTTAATTGATTCCCAAACCCAAGAATTGGTCTTTCAAATTCCCAGGCCCACAGTCGTGGATGCCAATGGCCAGAGCGGACAGATTGGCCTAAGTTTGGACGCAGTCAACAATGTCGGCACCTTAACTTTAGATGCTAATTTTGTTCAAACCGCTGTTTATCCCTTAATTATTGACCCTTCGGTTATCAGTTTTTTGGGCGTGACTACCGGGGCCGGCACGTTTGAACCCAAGGAACGAAAACTCTTGCGGGCGTCTTCCGGGACATTTGTGGCTCTTTACGAAGACGGCTCTAAATTAACCGCTTCTTATTCTCAAAATCCAACCGCGGCCGCGCCGACTTGGAGTTCAGCTTTTGATGTGACCACTTCCGGTTCCTCAACCACGGTCGCCCATTTTTCGGCGGCTATGGATGCCAGTAATAATATCTATGTGGCTTATTTCTACAACGGCACTGATAATTATATTTTTCACAAAAAATTCGCCTATACCGCTTCGCCCGAGGGCTGGACTTTAGCCGGCTCGGAGAGCACAGTTGAAAGCACTAACACCCCGCGTTATCCCACGGTGATAATTGACAGTTCCAATGTGGTTTGGGTGGGTTATCAGCAGACCACGACCACCCGGGCCTTTATGGTCAAAACCAATTCTGATTCAGCCAATAATTACCCGACTGGTTCGTGGTCCACGGCCACCGCGGTTTCGGCTAGCGTCAACAATAGCGCCCACGGCGTTGGTGTGATGGCAATCTGGAACGGCTCGCCGGTGGCGCTTTACACCACGGCCGCTAACAATACTATTGCCTGGTCTTATTATGCTTCCGGTGCTTGGCAGACCCCGGCTTCTCCCACGGTCAGAACCATCAATGCTTTAAGTAATATGACTCAGTCCTCCCTGACTGTTTCCGGCTCGTCTCCCAATCAATATCTCCATTATGTCTCCGCCCGCTCTGGCATCCAATATTACCAGCACGATGATTCCACTTCGTCGGCTTGGTCGGGGGCCACCAACTTAGATACCGCCACCAGTCCGGCCCATCCGGCTATTACCGTGGACGCCAACCGCAATCTTTACGCTTTTTGGTCTTTCTATGTTGGATTTAATCAATATCAACTGGTTTACAAAAAAGCCACTTTTTCAGCTGGTCCGACTTGGACTTGGGATGTCAACCAAAGTCCCAGCAGCGGTTCGGCCGGAGTTAGTTTTGAACGCGCTTTTGACAAAGTGTTCACTTATAATTCCTCGGTTTTCGCGGATGTGACCACCGCGGCCGGCAATACCACGGCGGCTGATTTAACTCTGCTTCCAGCCAATAACGACGAGGTCTATTTTGGCCTGTCCGAAAAGTTTAATTATTTTTACGCTGACCTTTCCACAAACGGCTCGGTGACTGGCACTTGGTATTACTCCACGGCCTCTGGCTGGACTTCTTTTTCGCCGCAAGATAGCGCTTATACTTGGAACGCCGACAATGGCCGGGAACTTTGGACTTTTCAGTCCGGTACTGACTCGCCCAATTATCCCGGGGACTGGGCCCAGTCCAGCGTTAATGGTTCCACCCAGTATTGGGTCAAGTTTACGGCTTCGGCGGTGACCACCGCGCCGGTGGGCACCCAGATTACAGCTGTCCGGTCTAATATCCAAGCGGCTCTGCCGGTCAGCGTGACTTCTCATGTCCCGGTTCTCTGGACAACCAATTACACCGGAGCAAATGCAACATTTCAGGTAAAATATCTAAGCGCTATTTCTTTAAATACAGTGCCCAATACTCCTTCCAATTCCGCTCCCTCCAACGGCGCCACCCGGGTTTCCACCACGCCGACTTTAACTTCTTCGGCTTTTTCCGACCCGAATGCCGGGGACACCCACTCTGCCTCGCAGTGGCAAATTACCACTACCTCGGGCAATTACGGCTCCCCGGTTTTCGACTCCGGCACCGACACTACTAATAAGACCTCTATCGCGGTTTCGCCGGCGCTTTCGGAGGGCACGACTTATTATTGGCACGTCCGGCATCAGGACAATAATTCCGGTTGGTCTTCTTATTCTTCGGAGACATCTTTTACCACGGACAATGCGGCGATTTTGGGTTATTCAGTTGATAACACCTTGCCCTCGCTTTCAGAGGCCTCTGACGGCTCGGGCAATGTGACCATTACTTTCAAAGCGCGTGACGCTCAAAGCGACAATGTAGATATCGTGGCCGGCTCTTTTCAATACAGCGTTAATGGCGGGTCTTGGACCGCGATTGCCGACGGTTCAGTTACGGGCACTAAAACTGGACTGGCCACAGCCGCCACTTTTGGAGCCGCCACTGCCTACACTTTAACTTGGACCTCGCAGACCGAACTAAATAATGCCTATTCCTCCAATACGGCCGTGCGTTTTAAAGTAAGTGACGGGGTTTTGCAATCGGGCTACGGCACTTCGCCGGCCACGGGCTTTGATTTGGACAACCAAAAACCAACTTCGGCTTTCACGGCTCCTTCCGCCGGCGCCACCATTGGCGTGGGTCCTTACACTGTGGCCGGAACTTCTTCGGACAATTCGGGCACGGTTTCCAATGTGCAAATCCGCGCGGACAGCGGCGCCTATGCTTCAGTCACCAACACCGGCTCTAATTTTTCCACTTGGTCTTACAGTTGGTCAGGATATTCGGCCGGGGCGCACACTTTGGAAGCGCGGGCCACGGATAACAAAGGTAATATCCAGACCTCTCTGGCTTCGGTCTCCGTGACCGTGGATGCTAATTTGCCTACGGCTCAAATTACTTCCCACCAAAGCGGCAGTGTGGTTAAAGCCGGCGGAGCAATCACTTTAAGCGGCACAGCCGCGGCCAATGGCGGACAAACCGTGACTTTGGTGGAAATTTCCATTGACCAAGGCAGTTTTGCGGCGGTGACCAATACCGGCACCAATTATTCCTCTTGGAATTACGCTTGGTCCGCATCTGGCGTGACTTCAGGCAGTCATAATCTCCGCCTGCGCGCCACTAACAGCGT